>JBDTNT010000182.1:0-10345 GCA_039933615.1 Flavobacterium sp.
TACTTAAAATCACTGCATCTTATTTTTGTGATAACCTGGTTTGCAGGCTTATTTTATATTGTTCGCCTATTTGTATACCAAATTGAAGCCAGTGAAAAACCATCACCGGAAAAAGAAATCCTTCAGGCTCAATATAAAATAATGACATATCGTTTGTGGTACATCATTACTTGGCCATCGGCAGTTTTGGCGAGTATTTTTGCTTTTTGGATGTTGTTTTTTACCGATTTAGGAAACGCCTGGCTTAAAATGCCCTGGATGCATGTAAAATTGTGTTTTGTCTTTTTACTTTATTTGTACCACGCAAAATGTCATCAGATTTTTAAGCAATTGCAGAACAATGAAGTGAAATATTCGAACAATTTTATGCGTTTATGGAATGAAGGTGCAACCATAATATTATTTGCCGTTGTCTTTTTAGTAGTTTTAAAAAGTGCCATCAACTGGATTTACGGTGTAATCGGGATTATGTTATTCTCCGTTTTAATTATGCTGGGATTTAGGTTTTATAAAAGAATAAGAGAAAGGAAATAGTTTTTTCAGTTTCAAGTTTCAGGTTTCAAGTTGCCAATAGCGACGGAGCATGAAACTTGAAACCTGAAAGAAAGAAAACAAAAATTTATGCTGAACAACTTCAAAATGTCGATGCTTTCATTGCGTGTCAGGATTTTCCTGTCGATGATTGTATTGATTGTTGTGGCTTCTTTTTTACTGGCCTCCATTTCGATTATTCAATTTAAAAATGAAGCCAAGGAATATCATCAGGAACGTTTGGAACGTAAGGAAAATGCGGTAAAAGAACACATTAATTATGTGCTGTCGACTACCACATATCCGCTCAAGACGGGAAACTTAGATTTAATTTTTAAAGATAAAATTCACGAATTAGCGCAGATTCATAAAATCGAAATCAACATTTACAGCCTTGACGGAAAATTGCTTAAATCCTCCAAAGAATCTTTTGCCGTTGACAAAGCGCCACCGCCAATTCCGGAATACATACTGAAACTGGTCCGGTCTTCTATCGAAAAACGTTTTGTAGATATTAAAACCATCGATGGTGTTAAAAACAGATCCTCTTACAGTTTAATTAAAGACGAAAAGTTCAAACCGCTGGGTATTTTAAATCTTCCCTATCTGGAAGATGACGGCTATTATGACAACGAATTGAATACGTTCTTGATTCGTTTGAGTCAGGTATATTCCTTTATGCTTTTGGTTGCTTTTGCTTTGGCTTATTTTTTATCGACTTACATCACAAAATCTTTAAAAACCATTTCAGACAGATTGGAAGAAACCAATCTGGACCAGAAAAACGAAAAAATTGTTCTGGAAGCAAATAGTAAAGAAGTCAACTTCCTGATTAAAGCTTACAACGGAATGGTCGACAAACTGGAAACCAGCGCTGTCAAACTGGCCCAAAGCGAGCGTGAAGAAGCCTGGCGTGAAATGGCGAAACAAGTAGCACATGAAATTAAAAATCCACTGACACCAATGCGTTTGACGGTGCAGAGTTTTCAACGAAAATTTGACCCGACCGTTCCGGATGTGAAACAGAAATTAAACGATTATTCAGAAACTTTAATTCAGCAGATAGATACGATGACTGCAGTTGCTTCGGCATTTTCGAATTTCGCTTCGATGCCGGCACAACAAAACGAAACCTTAAATGTGGTTGAGGTTGTAGAGCTTTCACTGGATATTTTTAATGAAGAATATATTGTTTTTGAAAGTCAGGAAGAGGAAATCATTTCAAAGATGGACCGGACACAATTGATCCGTGTAATTACCAATCTGGTTAAAAATGCAACACAGGCCATTCCGGAAAATCAGATTCAGAAATCTATTTTAGTTACAGTTAAACGCCGGAATAATAATGTTGAAATTGCCGTAAAAGACAACGGAATCGGGATTCAGAAACAAGATAACGGCAGAGTCTTCGAACCTAAATTTACTACTAAAACCAGCGGAATGGGTCTTGGACTCGGAATTATAAAAAACATAATCGAAAATTACAAAGGAACAATTACCTTTGAATCAACATATGGCAAAGGAACTACATTCAGAGTTTCCTTACCAATCATAAACCCTTAAAATAAGCGTCATGAACTACGAAAATCTTTTGATTTCTATTGAAGAAAATATAGCGACCGTAACAATTAACAGACCTACAAAACTAAATGCTTTAAATAAGGCCACGATTAGCGACCTGAATAAAGCGATAAAGTTGTTAGGAAAAAACAATGATGTCAGAGCTATTGTTCTGACCGGAAGTGGTGAAAAAGCATTTGTAGCCGGAGCTGATATTTCGGAATTTGCAAATTACACGATTGTTGAAGGTGCACAACTGGCTGCCGAAGGTCAGGAGTCATTATTTGATTATATCGAAAACCTGAAAAAACCGGTTATTGCCGCAGTTAATGGTTTTGCTTTGGGCGGAGGATTAGAATTGGCAATGGCGTGCCATTTCAGAGTTGCATCCGATAATGCTAAAATGGGATTGCCTGAAGTTACTTTAGGATTAATTCCGGGTTATGGAGGAACGCAGCGTTTGCCTCAATTAGTTGGGAAAGGCCGTGCAATGGAAATGATTATGACTGCTGCAATGATTTCTGCTGAAGAAGCGAAACAATACGGTTTGGTAAATCATGTGGTGCCTCAGGCTGAACTTCTGAATTTTACCAGAGGAATTGCTCAGAAAATCATCAAAAATGCTCCTTTCGCAATTAGTAAAGCGATAAAATCTATAAATGCGAACTTTACAGATGGTAAAAATGGTTTTGAAGTTGAAATCAAATCATTCGGTAAATGCTTCGGAACTCAGGATTTTAAAGAAGGAACTACTGCCTTTTTGGAAAAAAGAAAAGCCGAATTTACCGGAAAGTAAAAAAATATAACCCGCAAGGTTCGCAAAGATTTACGCAAAGCAATTAAAAACGTAGCACCTCAGAATCTCAGAACCTTAGTAACTTAAAAAAACATGTCTTACGAACCTATATTTGCTCTTTTTTGCGAACGCGTAAAAGAAAGCATTCAAACCGGCACTTTTGCCAAACTGACTTTAGCCAAGACGATTGGCGATACAGAGATCAAAAACATTTATTTCAGATTGGTTTTGAATGAAGATGATACGTACTCAATTTCATTGACAACGCGTTATAAAACCGAAGAAATCGAAAGTATTCATACTTTAGATGAAGCTTTGATGGTATTAGGGACTTATATTAAAAACCCGTTTCTGACAGCACTTTTATTCACAACAGAAAATGATTTAACGTTTAAAGTCAACAAGAAAAATGCCGGAAGTATTGTTGATCAACCGCCAACTTTCAAGAATGCATCTCCTGTTATGCTTGAAATGGTTGAGAAGGGAATTGTTTAATTATAAGACCCTTTATGGTTTAGGAGCTAATCCCGCTCTCCGCTGTATCTTTGCCTGCCTAAAGAAGGCAGGCAAAGGATGTCGCTGCTATCGGGGCTAAAAAACTTTAGTACTACAACAACTTCACAAATAAGTTGGAGGCAATTTTATTTGAAATAGATAATTCTTTATTGTCAACTTTTATTTTAAGCGATAAATCGAAAGATTCTTTAGATAAAAATTCAATTTTAGAACCCAAGGCAATTTCCTGTTTGTCCAGATATTTCAAAAACTCTGATGAAGTATCTTTTACGCCGACACAAACCCCGGTCTGACCTTCATTCAATTCAGAAAGCAAATATTTTTCGATTTTCACAATTCTTCCGTTTGCATCCGGAATCGGGTCACCATGAGGATCTTCAGTTGGGTTTCCGAGAAAATCATCCAATCGGTTGATCAGTTGCTCCGATTTGATATGTTCCAGCTGTTCTGCAATATCATGAACTTCATCCCAGCTGAAATTTAGTTTTTCAACCAAAAATACTTCCCATAAACGATGTTTTCTGACGATCATCTTTGCAGCCAGTTTTCCGTTTTCGGTCAAAGAAACACCCTGATATTTTTTATAGTTTACTAAATCTTTATCCGACAGCTTTTTAAGCATATCAGTGACTGATGAAGCTTTGGTTTCCATCATTTCTGCAATAGCATTCGTGCTCACTTCTGTTTCTTGAGATGCAGTGAGATGGTATATTGCTTTTAAATAGTTTTCTTCTGAGAAAGTCATTCTTTTTGTTTTTTGAGGTTCAAAGTTGCAGAGTGGCAAAGGGACAGCGGTTTTTTGAACCTTATATGTTTTGTTGCTATGAGCCTCTTTTTTTTTTTTTCAGGCTTAGGGCGGAAGTGTTGACAAAGGTTAAATGTTTAAAACCTTTCAACCTTTGTTACTCTGAACCTCTGTACCTGGATTATTTAACAATCAACAAAGGTATCGAAATTTTGTGACGCAATTTATCTACCGTCGTACCAAAAAGAATATCTTTTAAACCAGTGTGGCCGTGGGTTCCCATTACTAAAATATCAAAATTTCCATCATTGATGATTTTTGGAATTACTTTGTTTGGTTTTCCAAAACCGAGTTCTGTTTCGATTTTGAATCCTTTTTCAGAAAGCATTTCTTTGTATTCCAGTAGTAATTTTTCATCGATAGTGGTTTCATGATCGTGTACATGAACGCCGTACATCAAAGCACCGACAGTTTCTACAATATGAATTAAAGTATACTGGGTGTCGATTCCACCCAACTCGAAAGCTTTATTTAGTGCAGCTTCGTCTGCGTTAGAAAAATCGACAGAAACCGCTATGTTTTTAATGCTTTTGCTTTCTCTTGGAGAAAATTGCAGTTTTAAATGGTGTGGAGAGTGATTGATCGTTTTATCTTTCGCTTTAGCAATAAATGGTTTTGCTACGATATAAAGAAGCAGGCCTAAGAAACCAAAAGCCAGCGGAACAACCGTAAACCAAAGAATCAAAGGATGACTTGAACTTTCCAGCCAAGAAGTAATTTCGTCATAAACCAATTTTGCATTCAGTGAAACGATAATCGCTGCAATAATCCACGAAACAACCTGAGTTGTTTTGGAGATGTGAAAACCATTCATCTTAGATTTATCACTCACAAAATGTATCAGCGGAATAATAGCGAATCCTAATTGTAAGCTCAGAATGACCTGGCTCAGGATCAATAATTTTCCTGTGACACCCTCGCCATAAATTAAAATCACGATAACCGCTGGAATAATCGCAATCAAACGGGTTATAATTCTGCGAACCCATGGCTGAATGCGGAAATGCAGATAACCTTCCATTACAATTTGTCCCGCCAGCGTTCCTGTAACCGTTGAGCTTTGTCCGGCAGCAATTAATGCGACGGCAAATAAAACCGGAGCCCATTTTGTACCTAAAAGCGGTTCTAAGAATTTATGTGCATCCTGAATTTCTGCAACTTCAAACATTCCGTTTTTATGGAAAGTAGCTGCCGCAAGAATCAAAATTGCAGCATTTACAAAAAAGGCCAGATTTAAAGCAATAGTAGAATCGATGAAATTGTATTTTAAAGCCTGCTTGATTCCTTCCGGAGTCCTGTCAAATTTTCTGGTTTGTACCAGCGAAGAATGCAGGTATAGATTGTGTGGCATTACGGTAGCACCAATAATTCCGATGGCAATATACAAAGCTGCTGAGTTTGGAATAGATGGAATAAGTCCTTCAAGGACTTTACCCATTTCAGGTTCGGCAAATATCATTTCAAAAATAAATGAAAATCCAATTATCATTACCAAAGCAATAATGAAAGCCTCCATTTTTCGAATCCCTTTATTGATCAGAAAAAGTAATAAGAAAGTATCTAAAACTGTAATTAAAACCGCTTCTAGTAAAGGAATGCCAAACAAGAGATTAATACCAATTGCCATTCCCAGAACTTCAGCTAAATCACACGCCGCAATGGCAATTTCAGCAAGGAAGTATAAAATGTAGTTGATGTATTTAGAATAGGTTTCTCTGGAGGCCTGTGCAAGATCGCGTTGTGTTACGATTCCGAGTCTGGCACTTAAACTCTGAAGCAGCAATGCCATTAGGTTGCTCATTAGCAGAACCCAGACCAAAGTATAGCCAAACTGACTTCCGCCGGCGATGTCGGTTGCCCAGTTTCCGGGGTCCATATATCCGACACTTACTAAATAGGCGGGGCCTAAAAAGGCTAAAATTTTTCTAAATCCCTTTTTTTTATGCTCGGTAGGGACCGACTGGTTTACTTCTTCTAAAGATTTGGTCATTGCTAATGTATTGATTTTCCAAATATAGAGAAAAATCAGATTCGCACAACAATATTTTTAGGCTAGTCTAAATTTAAATGTTTGAATTTAAACAATTCGGACATAATCCGGATAAAGTAAAGTTGATATCATTGACTTTATAATTGTGTGGAATAATATAACTGGGCTTCACGCTTTCCAGACAGGTAATCTCATGACAGTTTTCACAACTGAAATGAGCATGATTATGTATCGTAACGGGGTGTGCATGATGACACTTTGCGTACTTAACTGTACCGTCAAGATTTACAATTTTATGAACAATGTCGTCATTTACCAAGCGGTCCAGTATTCTGTAAATCGTCACACGGTCGCATAAATCTGCCGTCATTTTATAGATTTCGGAATGTGACAGCGCTGTCTTAGATTTGCTAAGAATCTCCGTAATGGCTGTCTTTGCTGTAGTATTCCTTGTGTTTTTCATTATAAATGGATTAAATTACATTATAGCAACATTGTTGCAATTAAAATTTTATTGTATATTTGCAACAAAAGTGCATTAAGCAAATATACAAAAATGAAGAAAACAACGACACCTGTTTATGATATTTTAGGAATTTCAAGTGCGACCATTTGTATGATGCATTGTCTGGTTTTTCCGTTGCTTACAATTTTGCCATTGGGATTAAGTCACAATCATTATATTGATTTTCTTTTTGCTGTACTTGGTCTTTTTGCCATTTGTAAAATTATAAAGAAATCGAATCTTTTGGTTTCTGGAATTCTAATTATTTCGATGGCATTAATCTGGATTAGTATTTTAACTGAGTTTTTTCTGGACATTCATCTCAATATCATTTTTATTGGTGGAATAGGTATGATTATAGGTCATTGTTTGAATTACAAATTACATAAAAAACAGAAACTATGATAGAACAAAAACATTTTGACGTTATAATTGTAGGAGGAAGTTACAGCGGATTGTCGGCAGCGATGAGCCTGGGGCGTTCTTTACGACAAGTATTGGTTATTGACAGCAGTCTGCCTTGTAACCGGCAAACACCTCATTCCCATAATTTTATTACACATGATGGTGAGAAGCCATCTGTAATTTCAGCTTTAGCGAAAGGTCAGGTTGAATTTTACAACACGATTCAATTTTATAATGGACTTGCTATCAGTGCCTTGAAAACTGAAAATGGATTTAAAGTCGAAACGGAATCAGGAGCAGTTTTTAGTGCTAAGAAAATACTTTTTGCAACTGGAATAAAAGATTTGATTCCAAAGATTGCCGGTTTTCAATCCTGCTGGGGAATTTCTGTTCTTCATTGTCCGTATTGTCATGGATACGAAGTAAAAGCCGAAAAAACAGCTGTTATCGCAAACGGTGATATTGGTTTTGAATTTGTAAAAATGATTGCTAACTGGACAAAAGACCTAAAACTTTTGACGAATGGAAAATCAACCTTATCGTCAGAGCAACTTCAATTACTTCAGAAACATCAAATTGAAGTTGTTGAAAATGAAATCGATTCCTTCATTCATGAAAATGGATATATCCAAAATATAATTTTCAGTGACCGGTCACCAATTGTTGTAAAAGCAGTCTATTCTAGACTTCCATTTGTACAGCACTGTCCTTTGCCGGAACTCTTAGGATGTGAATTGACCGAACAGGGTTTGCTAAAAGTAGATATGATGCAGAAAACGACAATCCCCGGAATTTATGCCAGTGGTGACAGTACCATACCGGCAAGATCTGTGGCAATGGCAGTTTCATCGGGTTCTTTCGCCGGAGCATCAATTAATAAAGAGCTTATAGACGAGGCTTTTATTTAAAACAGACACTTTTTCTAAGCTAAATATTGGAGAGAATTATTAAACCCTATAAGTAATGCTAAGTTAATTGAAGCTGAACTTAGCATTACTTATAGGGTTTAAATTTTTTTATTTTCAATTAGACTTATTGTAAATCTATTCATCTTAAAGTTTTTAACTCTAAAAACATTGTTTGTCAAATTTAATTTTTAGATTTGTCTAAATTTAATTTTATAATAATGAAATATTTATTTTTGATAATGCTTTTATTTGCTGCGAAAGGGGTTTATTCGCAAACCATTTCCGGTAAAGTAAATAGGGATAATGACGCTCAATTGATTAAAATCACATTGCTAAATACAGCGTTCAAAACAGAAGCAGATAGTTTAGGGAATTATAAACTGGAAAATATTCCGCAGGGAAACTATAAAATTCAGGTAAGCTCGACGGGTTTTCAATCGATAAACCAAAAAATTTCGGTTATTGAAAATGAGAACTTAAACGTTGATTTCGAATTGAAAGACAGCGAAAATGAACTAAACGAAGTTGTGGTTTCCGGAACTTTAAAGCCGGTAAAACGTTTGGAAAGTGCTGTTCCGGTTGAGGTGTACTCGCCAACTTTTTTCAAAAAGAATCCAACGGCCAGTATTTATGATGCACTTCAGAATATAAATGGCGTCCGGCCTCAGCTGAACTGCGGAGTTTGCAATACAGGAGATATTCACATAAATGGTCTTGAAGGTCCCTATACTTTGGTTCTTATTGACGGAATGCCAATTGTAAGCAGTCTTTCAACTGTTTATGGATTGTCCGGGATTCCGAATTCTTTGGTTGAAAGAATTGAAATTGTAAAAGGCCCGGCTTCGTCTTTGTACGGAAGTGAAGCGGTTGGTGGGCTCATTAACATTATTACCAAAAATCCGCTCAATGCACCTTTGTTTTCTGCCGATGTTTTTACGACTTCGTATTTAGAGACTAATGTAGATTTGGGAATGAAATTCAATCCTTCCAAAAAAGCAACCGCACTTTTGGGTGTTAATTACTTCAATTACAATCAGGTTATTGATAAAGACCATGATGGTTTTACCGATGTTACCTTATCTGAAAGGGTTTCTGTTTTTAATAAATGGAGTTTTCAACGAAATAATAATCGCCTGTTTACTATTGCAGCGCGAGGAATGTACGAAGATCGCTGGGGTGGGGATGTTCGTTGGGAAAAGAAATTTCGCGGAGGCGATGAGATTTACGGCGAGAGTATTTATACCAAAAGAGGTGAATTGATCGGAAGTTATCAATTGCCCTTTGAAGAAAAACTGATGCTCTCTTTCTCCGGGAATGTACATTATCAGGACAGCCGCTACGGAACAACTTCCTATATTGCCAATCAGAAAATTGGATTTCTGCAACTGACGTGGGATAAGAAAATTGGCCAGAATGATTTCCTTGCGGGAATTGCCAATCGATATTCCTATTACGATGACAATACAAGCGCAACAAAAGAAGCTGAAAGTACCTGGCTGCCCGGGATTTTTGTTCAGGATGAAATTACACTTTCTCCAAAAA
Organism: Flavobacterium sp.; assembly: GCA_039933615.1. Taxonomy (GTDB): domain Bacteria; phylum Bacteroidota; class Bacteroidia; order Flavobacteriales; family Flavobacteriaceae; genus Flavobacterium. The sequence continues at coordinate 9,559 of JBDTNT010000182.1, forward strand.
GTCAGGTTTTACTTGGAATGCGATACGATTATAATTCTATTCACGGTTCAATTTTTACGCCCAGAGTGGCATACCGTTGGAAGAAAAACAACAACACCATTTTCAGGTTAAATGCCGGAACGGGATTTAGAGTTGTGAATTTATTTACCGAAGATCACGCTGCACTGACAGGTTCCAGAGACGTTGTGATTAAAAGTGACTTAAAACCAGAGCAATCTGTCAATGTTAATCTGAATTATATTCAGAAGATAAACTTCGGCAACGGAACTTTTATGGGGATTGAAACTACTGCTTTTTATACCCGATTCAGCAATAAGATCATTTCAGATTATGAAACCAATCCAAATGAAATCATTTACGACAACATAAAGGGTTATGCGCTTAGTCAGGGAATCAGTACGAATGTAGATCTTAATTTCCCGTCGGGATTGAAGTTTATTGTCGGAGCTACAGTTTTGGATAACAAAAATGTAGAAAATGGAGTTTCTGAAACACCTTTCTTAACAGAGAAATTCACGGCTACGTGGAGTGTTTCATATAAAATAAAGGAATTGGATTTACTATTGGACTATACGGGGAATGTTTACAGTCCGATGAAATTGCCATTGCTGAGCGAATTGGATCCAAGAAGTCCGAAATCGCCATGGTACAGTATTCAGAACATTCAGTTTACGTATTTGGGATGGAAGAATTTTGAACTTTACGGAGGAATCAAAAACCTTTTAAATTTTACTCCCAAGCAAAATAATCCGTTTTTGATTTCAAGAACAAATGATCCTTTTGATAA
>JBDTNT010000183.1:0-12907 GCA_039933615.1 Flavobacterium sp.
AAAACGCGGATTTATACTGATCTTAAATTATAGAATCTAAAAAAATCTGTTTTTGTCAGCGTCTTCGTGATAACGAATCAGTCAAATCCGCGTCAAATTTTTTAAGTACACCCAACAGGTTAAAATAATAAAAAGTTTCTTTCTTTTCGCTTTCCTGGAAAATACAAACCAATAAATCAGTTTAATCTGCAAAATTAGCGTGAAAAATTTTCAGCAGGAACTAAAGAAATAAAATAACACCACCTACCTAAACCTTTTGCGAAATTTCAGGTAAAATAAACCAGTTTTAACAACAGATTTTAATTTTCGAAAACGTTTTAGGTGATTTCGAAAACGTTTTCGGTTACAATTTCGTATTCAGGTTTTAATTAGTTACTAAGTTTACAGTAATAAGCATGAATTTTACTAACCAAACCAAAAAAAATGAAACTCATAAACTCGTATGCAGGCGGATTATTTTTAATGTTATGCCTAATTTCTGTACCAAACCACTTGTTTGCACAGGAAAAAAATACCGTTTCCGGAAAAGTGTTCGACGAAAGCGGACAAACCGTTCCCGGAGCAAATGTATCCCTGAAAGGAGCAGATCAGAATGTTACCACAGATATAAACGGAAGCTATTTATTTTCGAATGTTGCAGCCGGAAGTTATACCGTTTCAGCAACAAATGTGGGGTATAAAAGCTTTGAGAAAAAAATTACTGTAAAAGAAGGAGAAGCAACAGTAGAAAATCTTTTCTTAGAAACAGAATCTCAAAATTTAAATGAAGTTGTCGTAACGGGATCATCAAGTCCGAGATCCAAACTGGAATCCAGTGTGGCGATTACTTCAATGGGAGCAAAAGCGATTGAAGACAGAGCACCGGCAAGTACTGCAGCCTTATTGCAGACCATTCCGGGATTTGTGGTAGAAGCCTCAGGAGGTGAAATTGGAAATAACCTTTTCGCAAGAGGAATTCCATCTGCCGGAGCTTACGAATATGTTCAAATTCAGGAAGACGGATTACCCGTTTTTGAAGATGGAGCACTACAATTTGCCAACGCAGATACTTTTTACAGACTGGATGAAACGGTGAGTAAAATGGAAGCTGTCCGTGGAGGATCTGCCTCCATTTTTGCCAACAACGCTCCGGGTGGAATCATCAATTTTATCTCGAAAACGGGACAAAATGATTTTCAGGGAAGAGCAAAATTTTCCACCTCAGATTACGGAATGTTCAGGACCGACCTTAATTTATCAGGCGCTTTGATTCAGGATAAATTATTTTTCAATATAGGCGGATTCTACAGGGCTGATAATGGAGTAAGAAATACTGGATTTACAGCCAATAAAGGAGGACAGATCAAAGGAAACTTGACTTATAAATTTGATGACGGGGATTATTTAAGAGTAAATTTCAAACATCTGGACGACAGGAATACTTTTTACCTGCCAATTCCTTTAAAAAGCAATAACGGAAAAATTGAAGGTATCGACGGATTCAATCCAAATTATGGAACTTTGACTTCAGTAAATTTCAGTCATCTGAATGTTCCTCAATATGGAGGCGGGACTTTCAGTGCCGATTTAGAAGACGGTTCACATCCGGTTATTAATTCCATTGGAGCGGAATTCAAGAAGAAAATCTCTGAGAAAGTGACGTTCAAAAATGCATTCAAACAAACGTCTATCGATTTAAATTACAACGCTATTTTTCCTAATGGAGGTCCGTGGACACAGGATGCTTATGCTACAGACATTCAAAATACAACTGCGGGTAATCTGGATTACACTTACGTAGATAATGGAGCCGCTGTTGACCCAAATGCATTGATTATGCGTGCAGATCATTGGTACATTCATAAAAAAATGAACAATTTTGCGAATAATTTCTCTTTTGCTTTTGATTTAGATCCTGTAAAACTGACTGCCGGATATTATTATTCAAACTGGAAATCAAATCAATACTGGAACTGGAATTCTTATCTGGTAAATGTTTCCGATAATCCGAGATTATTAAATGTAAAAGACAATACAACCGGAGTAGATCATACCTGGAACGGAGTTGAGCGCATCACCTGGTTAGAAAGAGATGCACAAACCAAAGGCGTTTTGAATGATGTTTACGTCGATGCAGAAATTAAAGCGACTGATAATCTGACTTTCAATGCAGGTGCGAGATACAACAAAGACAAGTATTCAGGATATAGAGATAATGCCAGATTTTTTGCCGAAGATTTAGGTGTTTTAGACAACAACACCGCAGATGATGCTGTGACGACTGTAAAAGGAAATCCCTACACGTATTGGAGATATGATGTAAGTGAATTGTCTTATACAGCTGCGGGAAATTACAAATTCAATGATAATATGGCTTCTTATGTTCGCTACAGTCATGGTTTCAGATCGCCGATTGAAGAATCCTTTTATGATAATGCGGCTAATTTAAGCAAGCTTGAAAATACAAAAGTGAACCAGCTGGAATTAGGTTACAAATATTCGGGTTCGTTTTTCTCTGTTAATGCGAATGTATTTCACATGAATTTGAAAAATGTTGCCTTTACGGATATTTTATCTGACGGGACTTCTGAAAACAAATTTGCCGATGTAAACAATATTGGTCTTGAAGTGGAGACGAATGCAAAATACGAGATGGTAAAACTGAATTTTACATTTACAGTTCAAAAACCCGAATACGATAATTTTACTGGTACTAATGCCGACGGTTCTACTTTTGATTTTAACGGAAATACGGCCCGAAGAATCCCTAAATTTTTCTGTAACCTGAGACCTGAAGTAGATATAACAAAAGATTTTACAGCGTATGTACAATTCTCTTATTATGATAAAAAGTTCACCAATCAGGATAACAAACAAGTTCTGCCGGCTTACAAAGAAGTTGGGGCAGGTTTAAATTATACCTACAACAATCTTCGTTTTGCAGTTGATGCGTCAAACTTATTTAATGAGATTGGCTTAACAGAAGGTGACCCAAGACAAACAACATCAGCAGCAAGCGATGTGTTTATGGCAAGACCAATTTTAGGACGCGCTTTTAGATTTTCGGTAGCCGTTAATTTTTAAATTGTTGTTAGTTAATTGATATTTCACCAAATGCTGTTGCAAAAACAGCATTTGGTATTTTTGTAGCTTTATGAAAGAAATCGGTGCTTTTTTAAGATTATAAAACTTGGATGTGGTAAAATAGTTTTTGCCACAGATTAGCACAGATTAATTTATTTCTTAGAAGATCAAATCTTTTTAATTCGTTTAATCTGCGGCATTAAAAAATAATAAATTTTTGATCACAAGTGTTGTGACATAAGAAAATATAGAATTAAACTAAAAGAGAGAATATCCAAATCAAGGTATTGATTCACAAAAAAAAAGAAATCTACGAATGAAAAACTTAGGAATAAAAGTAGCGCTGTATCTCAATTATTTTGTCTTCGCTATTTTATTGAACAGCGTTGGCATCGTAATCCTGAAATCGCAGAAAAATTACGGGGTAGATGAAGTACAGGCCAGTATTCTCGAAGCCTTTAAAGATATGCCTATTGCCATTGTTTCTTTTTTTATAGCCTCTTTTCTGCCCCGGATTGGGTACAAAAAAGCAATGCTGGCAGGCTTGGCTTTGGTAACTCTGGCCTGTATTTCAATGTATTTCGGAAACTCATTTGACAGTGCCAAACTGTTATTTGCAACTGTAGGGATCTCTTTTGCGTTGATAAAAGTTTCTGTTTATTCCTTAATTGGTACAGTAACAGAAAGTCAGAAAGAGCACAATGCCCTGATGAGCAGTATAGAAGGTGTTTTTATGATTGGAATTGCTTTGGCTTATTTTTTATTTCCGGCTTTTAATAAAGAAAGCAATCCGGATTCGTGGTTAAATGTATATTGGTTTTTGGCTGGGTTATCTTTATTATCCTTCTTATTTCTGTTTTTTACAAAATTTGAAGAAACCAAAGTCACCGCCGGAGCAAACTTCACAGATGATTTTCTGCAGATGTTTAAGCTGATAGCCAAAATGCTGACGGTTATTTTTGTAATCAGCGTTTTTTTATTTGTAATGATTGAACAGGGTATTCTTTCCTGGCTGCCAACATTTAACACCAAAGTGCTTCACCTCCCGGAAAACATCAGTATTATGATGGCCAGTATTCTCGCTGTTTCATTGGCGGTAGGAAGGCTTGTTGCCGGAGTAGTAACCAGAAAAATTAACTGGATTTGGGTACTTACTTTTTGTGTTATTGCTGCCATGCTGATTGTTTATTTTGTACTTCCAAACGTGGTCGGACTTGAAGTAAAAAATATCAATTCACTTTCGGATATTCCTCTTATTGCATTTGCATTTCCGCTTATAGGATTATTTATAGCACCCATTTATCCTTTACTGAACTCGATCGTACTAAGCTCATTGCCTAAAAACCTGCAAAGTTCAATGACAGGACTGATTGTTATCTTTTCTGCTCTAGGAGGAACATTAGGTTCACGGATTACGGGTTGGCTGTTTAAAAATGAAGGTCCGGAAAAAGCGTTTTATTTCACTTTAATTCCAATGTCATTATTATTGATCTCGTTTTTTATTCTTAAAAAAATTACCGCAAAAAATGAAATTTAAATTACATATAAATCAGACTCTTAAGCTATTATTGGCTCAGGAAGATACTGACGGCGACAAAAAGATAACGATTGATGACAAAGGTCCCAAAAGTTTTCTGCTGGAAGATGATAAAGGAAATCCGGTTGCTATTGAAGGAACCTATCAGCTTTCTAACTTGCTGCAGGAGCTGGCATTGTCCAAAAAAGGCGATTCTGAGTTTGCTGAAATCAATTTAGAAGATATAACCGAAGATCCCGTAAAAAGGATTTCCAGAAAAATTAAGGATTTATACTGGAACGGACTTACCAGAACGATTGATGCTGCGGGAGTAAAAAAGATTTTGGAAGATGATAAAATAGAAAATGCCGTTTCATATTTATATGTTCCTGCCAGAGATGCAGCCGCTTTTGAATATTTTAAAAATTTAGAACCAACAAATCCTACTCTAAAAGTAGTGCAGTTGCCGGAAGATATTTCACCGGAATATGTTTTATCCCTGAATAAAAAACCCGGAATTTTAGCACTGGCCCTTCAGACCAAAAACAATAAAACCGACGGAATTCCTTTTGTGGTTCCCGGTGGAAGGTTTAATGAAATGTACGGCTGGGACAGTTATTTTATTACAATGGGACTCTTAATCGATGATAAAATTGATCTGGCGCTTGGTATGGCCGAAAATTTTAAATATCAAATTGACCATTACGGAAAAATCCTGAATGCCAACCGCAGTTATTATTTAACCCGCACGCAGCCACCGTTGTATACGTCACTGATTGTTGATATTATTGAAAAGTCAAACCCTGAAAAAGCATGGATTGAAAGACATTTAAAGACAGCGATAAAAGAATACAAAACCGTCTGGATGGAGCAGGGGAAGAGGCTGACTTCAAATGGGTTAAACCGTTACAGAGCGGAAGGAATCGGACTTCCGTTTGAAGTTGAGGAAGGTCATTTTGATGATATTTTAGAAAAATATGCTCCAAAGTACAAGCTTTCAACCCGGGAATTTGAGAAAAAATACCTCGAAAGAGAAATTTTAGATGCCGATCTGGACCATTATTTCACACATGACAGAAGTATGCGGGAAAGTGGCCACGATACGACCAACAGACTGGTCGGTATTTGTGCCGATTTAAATACGGTTGCCATAAACAGCCTGCTTTACAAATACGAAACGGATATTGCTTTCCTCATTGAAACTGTCTTTAATAATGAGTTTCAGTACAATGAAAGCACTAATTATTCCGGTGCTGATTGGAATAAAAAAGCAGCTGAAAGAAAAGAAAAGATCAACGAATTGTGCTGGAATGAAACCCATGGCCTTTATCTCGATTATAATTTTGAGCTTGAAGAACAGCATTTTTTTGAAGCGGCTACCACTTTTTATCCATTATGGGCAAAAATCTGTACACCGGAACAAGCTGCTGTTTTAGTGAAAAAGACACTGCCAAAATTTAAGATGAAAGGAGGAATCGCCGGTAGTACAAAATCAGCTATTGCCGACGTTAGCGAAAATGCTCCCACAAGGCAATGGGATTATCCGTTTGGGTGGGCCCCGCATCAGATATTGTTATGGAAAGGATTATTAAATTACAATTTTCAGGAAGAAGTACAGGAAATGGTCTATCGCTGGTTATGGCTTATTACCCGAAATGCGGTTGATTACAATGGAACCATTCCCGAAAAATTCGATCTCTCTATAAGTTCACATAAAATTTTTGCCGAATATGGCAACGTTGGAACCGAATTTAATTACATAACAGAAGAAGGATTTGGCTGGATGAATGCTTCTTACCAATTTGGACTGACACTCTTAAATTCCGGTTTAAAAGAAAAGCTATCCAATTTAATCGATCCGGATACTTTATTCTAAAAAGAAATAAACCTGACAGGTCTCAAACTGTCAGGTTTACTTTTTAACTCGAAAAACCGGGTATTTGATTCGGAGAAACGCCATATTTCTTCTTGAAAACAAAGGAAAAATGGGAAAGATCTTCAAAAATAAAAAAAGCTGCTTCTTTACGGAAGCAGCTTTTACTTTTATTTTTGTTCGCTGATAAGAAATTTCTTTAACTTAAGGACTCTTATTTTTTTATTGGTATTATCAGATAAGAAAATGCGGTCATCTAATTGTGCAATTCCCAGAATAGTACCAAAAGGATTTTCTCCCATAACATCTGAAGCATTGATTCTGGCAGAATAGGTTTTATTTAAAAATTCCTCTTTTGGATAGAACCGCAGAAAGTTAACATCACCAATATTTTCGGAAGTTATGGCCCAATCGGAATTGATTGAAACGGCAATAGGTTTGGCATCTGAAAATGGCTTTGTTACAGGAAGTATCGGAGTTACAAGTGAAGCTGCTGCCTTAGCGCGAATTGAAGCGATGTCATAGTATAAATATGCTTTTGCATTTCTTCCCGCAACAACCAGATTTCCGCCTTCAATTTGCAGGGAATAAAATTCATCATACCCATTTAGCGTATTTAACTTTGCAATCGGGGCTAAATTCCATTTACTGGTTTCTGTAATTTGCGAGGTTTCAAAAACTTTTATGGTAGTGTTTTTTTCCTTGACAAAAACAAGTCCATCTTTTACGACAACTCCAAATACGTGTACAAAAGTATCCCACCAATTACCGTTTCCAACAGTATTGATTCCTAAATTGGTAGTTTCATCTAATACAAAAAGGCGTGAATCGACACTTCCTAAATAAATTCTTTTGTTGTCTACGCAAACAGAAGAAAGCTTTGTAAAAGCGATGTTTGTTGTTCCTTTAGAAAAAGAAGTTACCGATTTTAAGTGTTTCAGTGTTTTTGCATCAAAAATATCCAGAGCATTATCATTGCAGACATATAGTTTATCATTGGCAATTGTTATCCCTCTCGGGTCAAGTGTACCTGTCCCGTCTCCAATTTGTGCAGCTGTGACTGAAGCCTCATCTGTAGGGTAATAGTAGTATTTATCGTCTGTCGATGAAGAATTTACATCATCGCTATCGTTACATCCTGTCACTATCAGAAGTAATAACAGGAAAACTAATTTAGGTATGTTGTGTAGTCTTTTTAATTCCATTTTCCTTCTCCTTTATATTTTATTAAAAATAAGTTTTTGGGATCAATTTTAAAAACCGGTTTAGTATAAGTTCCATTTAGGTATTTTGTTTTGGTGTATGTTTTTAAAATATCCGGATCCGTAAAAGGAAGATCGTTAATGTAAATCAAATACTTATAGAACTGAGTCAGCATTTCCTGTTGTCCCCCGCCTTCACCGCTATTGGCAAAATTGCTGTCATGGTTATAACCCGTATGATGGGAGTATTCATGTGACCAAAGAGACATTTCACCTTTCCAATGACTGATCACATAGTTAGACTCATACTGAGAAGCCAGTGGTCCGCCTCCCCAGGCAGCGTCTCCGCCAACCATTGCCATATAAAGCGATCTGCCGTCAACGTAGTCCCAGTAACGCTTTTCAATTTCTGTTTTTGTAAAATAATCGTAGTTGCCATTTTCATCCACATTATTGCCGTGCCAGTCTGTGGCGCCAACTATTGCTGTTCCGGCAGCTGCGGCCTGTTCTTTTTTATAACGGTCAAAATTATTATGTGTTTCATAATATATGGGATGGCTCAAAGCGTATGAATAATTGATAATCATTGTCACTGCTTCTTTTGCCAACACAGGATTCATTGGTAAAAATTTACCATATTCGTTGATGTGGTACCCATCATGAAATTGAACCAATTGTGAAGATTTGATTTTTTTGAATTTTGCAAATAAAGGATCAGATGATTCCACTGAAAATTCGATAGCACCTGATGAAAATCCATCAATTTTATCGATAGTCACAGTTTTTCCGTCTTCCAGTTGATAATCATTTTTAGCCGATACAAGCGGAATTTCATGAAATGATCTGTGAAAGGCCGGAATCTGAGTAAAATGATAAATTACAAAACGTTTGTCGTAGTTGGGTAGTTTTGCATAAATCTTGACATCCTTAAGGCCAACCGGTGAGTAAAGAGAAAGCTGAACAGAGTCTTTTCCTTTTTGTATAACCTGCACAGGCTGGTTTACGCGAAACCATCTGTCTTTTTTATCATACATTTTTGAAGGATTTTCATCATCTTCAAACATTGTCATCGGGTGATTTCCAGCCGGTAATTTTTCTGCATCAAGCTGCGGTAAATAATGTGCGGTATAACCGCTTTCGGATTCACTATCACTACAACTTGTCTGTAGGATTAGGGTGAGAAGTAATAAGCCACTTGAAAAGAGGCTTCTAAAAGAAGTAGGTTTCATTGTTTGTAGATTAAAATGTTAAAAAAAAGGGGGGACTTTTTTTATATTGTATCAATAAATTTTAAAGCGTCATTATATGTATCAATTTAAATGAGGAATAATTTTTATTTCGGCAAAAATAACAAAATTATAATATAATTACTACAATTTAAATAAAAATGTTAACAGTAATTTTAATTTTTACCGTATCAGAGCCTTTGAAATGTTAATAAATACTGAAACGTATTTTCAATATTTATTAACATTTGTTAAAAACGATTCAAATTTGAAAGTATAAAAAATAATAAATAAAAGAATGTTCATTCATTTATTATTATATCTTTGCTGAAAAATGGCATGAGAGTAAGAGATATTGATAAAGAAAAACTGGTTATTGCAAATGCAATAGATCAAATCGTACAGGATGGATTTCAGGGTTTCAGTATGAACAAGCTGGCCAGGGCCTGTAATATTTCTGTTGGTACTTTATACATTTATTACAGAGACAAGGATGATTTGATTCAGAAGATTGGAAAAACGGTAGCACTTGATTTTTTTTCAAATACAATTAAAAATTTCTCGCCTGAAATGTCATTTGAAGAAGGATTATGGATACAATGGGTAAACAGGGCTGAATTTACCATGAAGTATCCTAAGGAAGTTGCTTTTTTTGAAATTATCAAACACTCGCCCCATGGAGAAATAATATTTAACTCCACAACTGAATTCTCAGATTTCAGAACGATTATGAAACAGTTTATAGATAACGGTTTACATAATAAGGAAATTCTGCCAATGACATTTGAAGTTTTCTGGGCCGTGGCTTACGGACCATTATATACTTTATTAAACTTTCATACGGATGGTAGGAGTATGGGAGGAAAACCGTTTGTTCTTACCAATAAAATGATGAAAGAAGCTTTTCAGGCAACCATAAAAGCTTTAAAACCATGAAAAATTATGGAAACAGATTTAAATGCAATACATGTTTTTAAAACAAATATTGGAAAAATTGAACCAGACTGCGCGATGCATAAAAAACTGGACAGTAACACCGCTATACGACAATGGAGTATTGACCATGAAGATATCGATTGTGTACTGCGCGTAGTTTCAGAATCGCTTAAGCCAGAAGCAATTATTACAATGATCAATGACTTAGGCCATGAATGCCGGGAATTGACTTAATAAAAAATACAATTAACAAAAATGGAAAAAAATACAATAGAAGTTCCTGCTTTTACTTTACATCAAAAGATTATTATTGCCATTCTGGCTCTTTTACAATTTACCGTTATACTTGATTTTATGGTTATTTCCCCTTTGGGAGATATACTGATGAAAACACTTGATATGACAACATCGAACTTTGGTTTTGCAGTTTCGGCCTATGCTTTTAGCGCCGGAATTTCAGGATTACTTGCAGCAGGTTTTGCAGATAAGTTTGATAGAAAAAAACTGCTGATTTTCTTTTATACAGGTTTTATTATCGGCACCGTCTTCTGTGCTCTTGCTTCAAATTACGAGATGCTGCTTTTGGCAAGAATCGTTACAGGCCTTTTTGGTGGTGTTATTGGATCAGTTTCCCTGGCAATTGTAACCGATTTATTTGTAATTCACCAAAGAGGAAGGGTTATGGGATTTATACAAATGGCTTTTGCAACAAGTCAGATTTTAGGAATTCCGCTTGGCCTTTATTTTGCTAATAACTGGGGATGGCATTCTGCTTTTATCATGATTGCTGTTTTAGGTGTATTGATTCTTATTGCTATTATTACTCAGGTACAGCCCATAACGAAACACTTAGAACTTCAGTCAGACAAAAGCCCTTTTCTTCACCTTTGGCATACCTTAAGCAATAAACAGTATCAGGTAGGTTTTGCGGCGATTGCATTTCTTTCTGTAGGAGGTTTTATGCTGCAGCCTTTTGGAAGTGCTTTTTTGGTAAATAATATTCATATAAGCCAGATTCAGTTGCCAATGGTGTTTTTCTTTACCGGGCTTTCTGTCCTTTTTATAATGCCTTTAATCGGAAAATTGAGCGATAAAGTAAGCAAGTTCAATTTGTTTGTAGTTGGATCACTGATATCTATAATTATGGTTGTGATTTATACTAATCTTAATCCCATACCTCTATGGGAAATAGTGGTAATCAATATGATATTATTTATGGGTATTATGAGCCGCATGATTCCGGCTACGACTTTAAATACGGCAATTCCGGAGATGAAAGACCGTGGTGCTTATATGTCAATAACTTCTTCCTTACAGCAAATTGCCGGCGGTATCGCTGCTGTTTGTGCTGGTTTTATTGTACATCAGAAAACGAAATCATCTCCGCTGGAAAACTATGATGTATTGGGATACGTAATTGCTGTTATTACTTTTAGTACCGTATTGTTAATGTGGAGAGTAAATCAACTCGCAAAATCAAAAGAGAAAACTGAAGTAAAAATCCAGGAGATTTAAATAACAAATTATTTCTAATAAATTTAGAATAAACAAAAAGAGGCTGTCCTAATATAAGGGCAGCCTCTTTTTGTCTTCAAAATTGAAATAAAAACGGTAAAAATTTCTTAAGAAGGAGATGGAAAAAGAGTATAATATGCCTTTTTTTCATAAAAATTAAAATGATGATTATAGTTTAAAACGTCATATTTACTGAGTATTATGTTTTAATTTAGCTTTAAAATAATGATTTATTTAAAATATATTTTACTAAAACGATTTTGTAAATTGGTTTTATATATATTTGTCAGGTAATTAAATATGCATTTAATAAAATAACCCGTTCAATGAAAAGAATCACTATTAAGGATATTGCTAACGAAGCCCAAGTGTCTATATCCACAGTTTCTTTTGTTATTAATGGGAAAGGGGAGAAAATGGCAATTAGCCCCGGTGTAATAAAAAGGGTACAGGAAGTTGCTGAAAAGCTTCATTACAGACCAAGTATGATTGCCAGCAGTCTGAGAACGGGAAAAACGAGATCTATTGGTCTTATCGTAGAAGATATTTCCAATCAGTTTTTTGCAGATTTGGCCAGAGTAATAGAAGACGAAGCAAAAAATATTGATTACAGGGTTTTTTATTGCAGTACAGGAGATGATGATGCCCGCTCTGAAGAATTGGTACAAAGCCTTTTGCAGGCAAATGTAGAAGGGTTTATTATCACGCCAACAAAAAATTTAGAAAAGACTATTGATCTTCTTCTAAAATTGCAAAAACCGGTAGTTTTAATTGACAGGTATTTTTCGAATCAGAAAGTAAGTCACGTTGTGATGGACAATTATGAAGGTTCTTATTCGGCAACTCGATATTTAATTAGTAAAGGATGCAAAAATATAGCTGTGGTCAATAATAAATCCCAAATGATTCAGATGAAATTAAGGGGAAAAGGGTATACTGATGCATTAAAAGAAGAGGGAATTTATGACAAATCACTTGCCCTTTATTTAGATTATCACACGAGTGAACAAAACAGAATAGATTCAATTATAAATTTTTTTAAAGAAAACACCAGGATTGATGCTGTGTTATTTTTAGCGAATTATATGGGACTTGCAGGCTTGCAGGCTTTTAGAAGTATGGGATATAAGATTCCAGAAGATATTTCGGTTATCAGCTTTGATGATCATGATAGTTTCAAATTGCATACACCGACAATTTCGGTAATTGCACAGCCTATAGAAGATATTGCTATTAAATCTATTCAGTTGCTAATGAGTCAGATGACAGATTTTGATGCTTTCAAAGTCGAAAAAGTGCTTAAAAAAGGCACATTAATTGTCAGGGAATCGGTTTAGATTCTTTGACAATTTCAAATTAGAAAAAAATAAAAAATCAATTAAGACGCGGGTTTTTTTTACCCATTTTACTAAATCGTTTTAGTAAACAAAACAGCTGAAGCTGCTGTCTAATTGACTTTATAAACTATTTTTTAAGTAGTAAAAACCGACAAACGGATAATTTTTTATAATTATAAAACTACTTTTTTTATTGAAACTGAGCTCAAATTTTTTATTAATATTTAAAACAAACAGGT
>JBDTNT010000184.1:0-4354 GCA_039933615.1 Flavobacterium sp.
CTGTTTACAACTAAAATTAAAAATCAAATTATCATATCATGAAAAATATCTTAACGCTCACTTTAATTTTATTTTCTACCATTTCTTATTCACAAAAAGAGAATGTAGAATCTTCAACAAGAATATTTATCGAAAAAGCTCAATTTACAAGGATTAATAAAGACTGGAATACTACAGCTGAATTTAAATCTGGAATAGGAGAATATGTCAATTTTTATCCAATAGAGGTTATCGATTTAAAAACAGGCACAAAAGTAAATGCTCTTCAAGTAGACATGTTTATTAAAAGTCCGGAAACCTTTAAAACTGCTTGGGTTGGAATTGATGAAATAGAAGAGTTTATAGGTTTCGTAGAAGATCACGTTATTCCAAACCTTGAATTAAAATTTAAAGACAAATCTTCTGAATTTATTTTTAAAGCAAAAGAAATGACGATGTATTACTATGTGTATGAAAAAAATCGAAGAATTAGTATAAAACTAAATAGTTATGACGATGATAAAGTTTTAAACTATACTTTCTGGACAGAAACACAAGTTGACAAAATTCCAAGATTATTAACTGTTTTGAAAAAAATTAAATAATAATCTTTTTCAAAACATATTATAAATAACTCGTTGGGTGTACTTAAAAAATACTATATTATGACGCGGATTTGACCGATTCGTTATCACGAAGACGCGGAAAAAAAACGGATTTTTTTTTAGATTCTACATTTAAAATCAGTATAAATCCGCGTTTTGCGGTAGCAAATGGGTGTCATCAGCGTTCTAAATTATACACGTTGCATTTTAAAATATAATTGCACCCAACGGGTTGTAAATAGAACTTTAATTTAATTACTAAACTTGTCGGAAATAAATTTTATTGAATTACGAATTTCCATAAAGAAGTATGTTTTTAAATGATAATATTTGGTGTTTCAGACCAATTTAACTAAACCACATAAACTAGAGTAAAAATTAATTTCTTTTATTTAGAAAGCAAAAAAATCTAACCCAAATATAAAGATCGAGATAATTAAAATTACCTGAAAATGAGTCGAACAGCTGATTATACAATTCAAGATTTTATTTATCAATTTATAGTAACATTTCGAAAAATTCTTAATGATAATAGTAATGCTGACATAACTATTGAGGTATTATCAAAGGAACTAAAAGATATGGAACTGAATGATCTTGTAAAAAAACGGAAGATACTGATACAGAAATCACCAATTATTTATGAATCTACAGATTATTATAAATCTTTCGGGCCAATTATCCCTGAAATAATTAGCTGAGGCAAATTACAACGGATACATCCGGAACCATCAGGAAAAGGCGCAAAGTCTTTTCCAAATGTTATGCTTTTCATAACATTTTCCATAACCGAAAAAACGTCTTAATTTTATATCTTTACTTCATGATCGAAATAGGAATAGACAGTTTTGCGTCGGCGATGTACGGCGATAACAACACACTTAGCAGTGTAGACGCGATGGAGCAGCTGCTTCAGCGAATTGAGTTTGCAGACCAGGTTGGACTTGATGTATTTGGAATTGGGGAACACCACAAAAAGGAGTTTTTAGATTCGGCTACGGTGGTCATTTTAAGTGCCGCAGCTGCACGTACCAAACAAATCAGGCTTACGAGTGCCGTGAGCGTTTTGAGTGCCGCAGATCCTGTGCGGGTGTACCAGAGTTTTGCAACCCTAGACCTGATTTCTAAAGGAAGAGCCGAAATTGTCGTAGGCCGTGGCTCTTCTATTGAAGCCTACCCTCTTTTCGGATTTGAACTGAATGATTACGATAAACTTTTCAAAGAAAAACTGGAACTTTTACTGCAGGTACGTGATAATGAATTTGTAACCTGGTCGGGGAAATTCCGTCCTGATTTGAATAATTTACCGGTTTATCCGAGAGCTATACAGGAAAAACTCCCCGTTTGGCTGGGTGTTGGCGGAAGCCCGGAATCTTTTGTGAGAGCCGGAACTTTAGGCTTGCCTTTAATGGTTGCCGTAATTGGCGGACAAACGCACCGATTCCGCCCATTGATTGATTTGTACAGAGAAGCCGGACAGGCAAATGGTTTCAAACCGGAAGAACTAAAAGTCGGATTGCATTCACCCGGTTATGTTTCCGACACAAACGAAAGTGCTGTAGCAGAATATTATCCAGGTTATGCCGAACTCTGGACCAAATTAGGACTGGAACGTGGCTGGCCACCCGTAACAAAAGAGAAATTTGATTATCTGGCAGACGAAAAAGGAGTACTCGTTCTTGGAAATCCCGAGCAGGTAGCCGAGAAAATTTTACGTCACAGCGATGCACTGGGCGGAATTTCCAGATTTACTTTCCAGATGGATAATGCGGGACTTACCCATTCTCAATTGATGAACGCCATAGAACTTATAGGAACAAAAGTAAAACCTCTGATTCAGTAAGAAATCAGAGGTTTTGTTTTAGAGCTAGTTTTCGTAAATTTCCATCCAGAGACGACTTTCTTCGAGATCGAGTTCTTTTTCGATTTTACGGAATATTTCCTCGTTTACAGTACCGGCTTTGTGCATGGTTTCGAGTTTTGAACGCTCTACGTTCAACAGATCGATTTGTATTTTGGTGAAATCATTGAAAATTTCCCCTCCCAGCATTTTTCCTTTTCCGAAGAAGTTGGCCGGTAATTCCGTTTTCTGCAAACGGTTGAATTTGACTTCGTATTTGCTTTTTATATTATGAAGAAGGTCATCATTCAATAAGGAAAAATGATCTTCGATATGGGCAATCGTTTCCGAAACGATGGTATTTCGAATCCCATATTCTTCCGCAAGAATAGAATAAGGCTGTAATTTTAATTTACGGATCACCCACGGCAATGTAAGTCCCTGAATGACCAAAGTGGAAAGGATCACACAAAATACCAGATAAATAATCAGGTTCCGTAACGGAAATGCTTCATTATCATTGATTGTGAGCGGCAAAGCCAAAGCAGCAGCCATCGACACCACACCTCGCATTCCGGACCATCCAAAAACAATCATATTGCGATAATCAAATTCTTCTTTTTCACGGATTTTTTTACTGAGAAACCTCGGTACCAATGTTGCCGGAATCACCCATAAAAAGCGGACCACAATCACAACAATACTTACTGCCGCGCCCCAGATAAATAAGGACATTCCCGAATAATCCCCTATTCCGGAAATAATCTGGCGAAGCTGAAGTCCAATCAGAATAAAGATCAAACCGTTTAGGATATTAGTCAGGACGCTCCAGATTGTCCCAGTCATCATACGGCTTTCGTGCGTAAAAATCGTCCCGGATCTTGCCGAAAGATATAAACCTGTCGTAACTACCGCCAGAACACCGGAGCATTCGAAATGTTCCGCAATCAGATACGACGCGAAAGGGGTCAGAAGTGTAAAGGTAGATTCAATAATATCATCGGAAACAAACTTTTTATGTACAAAACTCATCACAAAACCAACGGCCAGACCAATCGCGATTCCGAGTGTCGACATGATAAAGAAATTCAATCCTGCCTGCCAGAGTACAAAATTACCCGCAGTAATCGCTGTCAAAGCATATTTGTACGCCACCAGACCACTAGCATCGTTCAGGAGGCTTTCTCCTTCCAGAATGGCAATAAGTCTTGGGTGCAGGCCCAAACCTTTTGTAATCGAAGTCGCGGAAACGGCATCGGGAGGCGAAACAATGGCACCCAGCAAAAAAGCCAGCGGCCACGAAATAGCATCAATCAGTAAATGTGCTGCAAAGGCGACGGCTACAGTGGTAAAAAGAACCAGACCAACAGCGGCAAGCGTTATCGGACGAACGGTTTGTTTGAAATCTGCCCAACTGGTATACCAGGCCGCATGGTACAAAAGCGGTGGTAAAAAGATAATAAAAACCACTTCCGGACTTAGTGCAATTACAGGCAATCCCGGAATAATACTGATCGCAACACCACACAAAACCAAAACGATCGGAACTGGAAAATGGTATCTTTTGCTTAGAAGACTCAGGAAAGCGACACCGAACAATAACATGATGATTACTGTAATATTTTCCATTTTTGCTGTTTTTTGACTGGTTGAAAGGAATTGATAATAGTCTGTTGACGGCACTAATATACTATTTTATGCTTATATGCTTCAAGTGTGAAAACAGCTTATTTTAATTGTTATTTAACCGCAAAGACCGTAAGGGAAAAGCGTGAGGTTCGCGGGTGCATGCCTTGCGTAAAACTTTGCGAGCCTTTCGGTTACGATTTTTACGTAGAGTTCACAAAAGGATTACGTACTTCCATCTGCCCTGTTAAAGCTGTGTGAAACTTAATTTTTATTTTCACTTTCACACAAAAGCTGTGTGAAA
>JBDTNT010000185.1:0-6907 GCA_039933615.1 Flavobacterium sp.
CACTGTCTTTTACACCGGCAATTCTTTTAAATTTGGATTCAATCAAATCACCGATTGTTCCAAAAACACTTACAATTAGGGCAATAATGGTCCATATTAAAATAGACTTACCACTAAAAGCAGGATTAGGCTGGATATAAAATTTTGAAATTAAAAATCCTGCAAAAGCTGCAAAAACAGCCCCGCCTAAGAATCCTTCTATGGTCTTTTTAGGGGAAACACGTTCGAATAATTTATGTTTTCCTATTGATTTTCCTACCAGATAAGCAAAAGTATCATTAGTCCAGATCAGGATAAACAGTCCAATAATAATTTTTGGATTGTAATCGTTGGTTCCAAAGGAAATTTTTACAATGAAAACAAAGGGTAATGTAATGTAGCCTAACAGGTACAGATACTTGGAGGAAATACTTATTTTCTGTACAGAGTCGTAAAATAAGAATAAGATGCACTTAATCGCTATCACTATAGTAACAGCAAGGAGTATTAAATCTAATTGTTGGATATTGGTTTCTAAATAGAAGTCTGCGTTAAACAGATTGTTAAGATAAAGAGTTGTTTGTTTGTTGTAATGGCTGATCAATACAATAATGGAATACAATAGTGTTCCAAACAGAATCGAGAAGATTTTATTCAGGTTTACCAAATTGGAAAACTCATAAATTGTAATAACCAGAAAAATGCCAAAAAGGATAATAAAGCTTTCGGTAGAAAACAAGATCGAAGTTAGTAACAAAGCGATATAAACAGCACCAGAAATGGTTCTCTTGAGTGTTTCGTTCATCTTAAAGATCTTCTAAGAGCAGTAAGTATAAATTTTTAGCAACGCTTCCGTATTGCGTAAAATCTTCTTCTTTTGCTTTTTCGAAATATTTTATGGTAGTAATATTAGTAGGATAGTCTCTTTCGTATTTACGTTTAATAGCGCTCAGACCATCACTTTTTATCGAAAGAATTTGACTTGTTGTTGCTATTATGACAATATTGGCAGGTAATTCATTTGGTTTGTCCTGTCTGATTTGTTTAGATGAAAATAAGATAGAACCTTCATCAGCAATCAGGTTTTCGCAGGTGGCCAGTAAAAATTTAGGATTTCTTGGTGAAATATAAATTAATTTATTTTCCTCCAGTAAGCTGAATAAACCCGGTTCGTAGCATAACACTTCATTCTCGAACCAATCGTTTTCTTCCAGTATGTTTTCAAACTGTTCTGTAACTTCCTGTTTGTTTTCACAATACAAAAATTTACCTCCGTTTTTCTTAAAATTAAAAATGAATCTTTCATCAATAGATAAATGACTATCAGGAGTTGTTGGATTCCCTCCATATTCGCTTTCAGTTTCTGCATCAGAAGCGGCATCGCTCGAACCAAATATTTTTTTGAAAAAATTCATTTTATATGAAATACTTTACATGTTAATTGAAAACGTTCAAAGATAAAAAAATCTTAATTCAAAAGGCTATTTTGAATTAAGATTTTAAAAAATATTAAATATTTCTGAATAATTTACGAAACTACTTCTTCAAGATTTTTGTCAAAAGTACGTTTTCCGAAAATTGTTTCTAAGTCATCTTTAAAAATAACTTCTTTTTCAATTAATATATCAGCAAGCTGATTTAACTTGTCTTTGTTTTCTTCTAAAATCTGAATGGCTCTTTTGTATTGACCTTCAATTAACTCTGAAATCTCTTTATCAATAACTTTTGCAGTTTCGTCAGAATATGGTTTTGAGAAATTGTATTCACTTTGTCCGCTTGAATCATAATAGGTAACATTTCCGATTTTATCATTCAAACCATAAATCGTTACCATTGCACGAGCCTGACGTGTTACTTTTTCTAAATCGCTTAAAGCTCCGGTGGAAATTCTGTCAAAAGTTACTTTTTCAGCAGCTCTTCCGCCCATAGTAGCACACATTTCGTCTAACATTTGGTCTGTTCTTACGATTTGTCTTTCTTCTGGAAGGTACCATGCAGCTCCTAAACTTTGTCCACGGGGTACAATAGTTACTTTAATAAGTGGTGCAGCATGCTCTAACATCCAGCTTACAGTCGCGTGACCAGCTTCATGAATAGCGATAGCTCTTTTCTCTTCCGGTGTTATGATTTTGTTTTTCTTTTCAAGACCACCGATGATTCTGTCTACAGCGTCAAGGAAATCCTGTCTGTCTACAGCTGTTTTATTGTTACGGGCAGCGATTAAGGCTGCTTCGTTACAAACGTTTGCAATATCAGCACCTGAGAAACCAGGAGTTTGTTTTGCCAGGAAATCTAAATCAAGACCTTCAACTTTTTTGATAGGAGCTAAGTGTACTTTGAAGATTTCAGCTCTTTCGCGAATGTCCGGTAAGTCAACAAAAATCTGTCTGTCAAAACGGCCTGCACGCATTAAAGCTTTATCAAGAACGTCAGCTCTGTTTGTTGCAGCCAGAACAATTACGTTTGAGTTTGTACCAAAACCATCCATTTCTGTCAATAATTGGTTCAAAGTATTTTCTCTTTCGTCGTTTCCGCCAGACATATTACTTTTTCCTCTTGCTCTACCAACAGCATCAATTTCATCGATGAAAATAATAGCAGGAGATTTTTCTTTAGCCTGTTTGAATAAGTCACGTACACGGGAAGCACCAACACCTACAAACATTTCAACAAAATCAGAACCTGATAAAGAGAAGAAAGGAACTTGTGCTTCACCTGCAACAGCTTTTGCAAGCAATGTTTTACCAGTTCCCGGAGGCCCTACGAGTAAAGCTCCTTTTGGGATTTTACCTCCAAGGTTGGTGTATTTTTCAGGATTTTTTAAGAATTCTACAATTTCCTGTATTTCTTCTTTTGCACCTTCTAAACCGGCAACATCTTTAAAAGTTGTTTTGATATCTGTTTTTTCATCAAACAGTTTGGCTTTCGATTTTCCAATGTTAAAAATTTGTCCGCCACCGCCACCAGCGCCACCTGACATTTTACGCATAATAAAAATCCATACACCAATAATGATGATAATAGGAAGTAAGCTGATAAGGATATCGCTCCAATTGTTTTTCTGTAAAAAATTAAAATCTTTCAGTTTGCCTTCGCCAACTGCTTTTTCTAATTTAGTTTGAAAAATCTGGTCATTACCAATTTCTAGAGTATAGTGAGGACCCTTGTTAGGTCTTTCAAAAATATCTTTTGCTACTTTTTTGTTCGCTGCATCTTTCAGAGCTGCTGCTGTCAGGTATACTTCGGCTTCAGCTTTATTATATACGATAACTTTTTCAATTTGTCCTTTTTCTAATAAAGTATTGAATTTAGAAGAAGTCAATTGAGCAGGTTCGCTTAAGTTAGATCCTCCGGTTGCAAAACTTATAAATAAAAAAACTAGAAGTATTGCGGTATATATTAACCAGGGACTTATTTTAAATTTACTCGGGTTTGGATTATTATCTTTAGCCATTAGAAAAATTTTCTTTAGTATTTGTTTTCGATTGTAGTTATTTTGGCATCACCCCAAAGGCTCTCGATATTATAGTATTCACGAATATGTTTCTGAAAAACATGCACTACAATGTGCACATAATCCATTAATACCCATTCTGCATTATCGCTTCCTTCTACGTGCCAGGGTTTATCTTTTAAATCTTTGGATACTGTTTTTTGAATTGAGTTTACAATGGCGTTAACCTGAGTGTTAGAGCTTCCGTTGCAAATAACAAAATAGTCACAAACAGCCGTGTCTATTTCTCTTAAGTCAAGAATATCGATATCATTTCCTTTTACTTCTTCAATTCCTTTGATTATGTTCGCTAATAGAACGTCATTATTAATAGTCTTTTTCGCCATGAATTATTTTATATGATTTTGTAAAGTTACCAATTTTTGTGATTAATTTTGAACCTTAACAAAATATTAAATTAAGTATAAATAAATTATTTTAATGAAACTAATCAAACTCGATGCCATAGATTCAACAAACGATTTTCTTAAGGCTATGGCCAGTCAGGAAGAGCTTGAGAATTTTACGGTGGTAACTGCTGAAAATCAGACAAAAGGAAAGGGACAAATGGGCTCTAAATGGCAGTCTGAATCTGGTAAAAACTTAATTATGAGTGTCTTGGTAAAGGATTTTTTGTTTCATAATGAAGAAGTCTTTAATTTGAGTATTATAGTTTCCCTGGCGGTAATTGAGACGTTAAAATCTTTGGATATTTCCAATTTAAGTATAAAATGGCCAAACGACATTATGTCATACAACAAAAAGATTGGTGGCATACTAATCGAAAACACCATCAAAAGTGATGGCAGAATCGTGTCAGTTGTCGGATTAGGCTTAAATGTCAATCAGACTAATTTTGATGAATTGCCCAATGCATCGTCATTATCAGTACTTTCTGGAAAGACTTTTGACAAGGATATTTTACCTTCTTTGATTACTGAAAAGATGACACAAAAGATCGAATTGTGGAAAGCAAATTCAGAAGATTTCTGGTATCAATACTTTAATTCTTTATTTAGAAAAGGAGTTCCAATGCCATTTAAAAACCTACAAAACCAAAATTTTATGGGCATCATTCAAGGTGTTTCTCCGGCCGGAAAAATACAAATATTGCTTGAAGATGATTCGGTTTCTGAATTTGAAATTAAGGAAATCCAGATGCTTTATTGATGGAGGGTCAAAGGGTTCAAAGGAACAAAGGCGGAGGTTTTAACTGGTTTTTTTATTCCTTAAACGGGCTTGATCTGTTTGCTGACATCGTTTTTTGGTTCTGTTTTTCTGTTCCAGTATATAATATAAATTGTTCCTAAAATTGATGGTGTAATCCATGCGATTAAATTTCCGATTCCTAATCCGGCAACGATGTACGCAGTAATGGATGCAATCAGCGCACCAATCATTTTTCCGATGTGTTTTGAAAGCCAGTTTTTATTGGTATCTGAAAAGTTTTTGTAGAAAATAAAATCTTTAACGGTCATATAAAATCCAAATCCGCCGAAGAAAGTAAATAGGATGCCGTTTTCGATGCTGTTGATCTGGCAATATAATCCTGTCGAGATCATTATTACGGAGAAGAAAAGCATACTTCCGGAAATTATTTTGTCAAGTAAGTCGGCTTTAGGTTTGCGTTTAAAAGTCAAAGCCCTGTTTCCCGCGAGTACCAAATAAATGGTAAACAAGCCAATAAGGAATAAGAATACATTCTGGTGTTTTGGCATCCAGCAAATCGGCAGGGAAATGAGCGAGCTTGTAATCATTCCAATTGAGAATAGTTTTCCCATTCTTTTATGCAGTTTTCCACCTTTTCTAACGACAATACTCCCAATTCCTGTAATTAGTCCAATTCCTCCGAAGAATGCGTGAATGTAAATTAAAATCTTAATAGCTGGTTCCATTTTGATATGTTTTGGTTTAATGGTCCAAACTTCGAATAATAATTTTGAGGGGAATAATTTATAGTGCTGAACTGTGGTTTTTTGTGGATGAATTGGTTTTTTTAAAGGTTCTAAGTCACTAACATTCTGAGTTGCTAAGTTTTGAATAGTAAAGGGTTCTGACAGAATAAAGGATTTGTTTTAATTTATGAGTAATTAGAAATCGTTTTAATCCCGTTTAATCTGCGTACAAAAAAAAGACCATAAATTATAAAGTCCGATCGTAAAATCGGACTTTATAATTTATGGTTATCTAGTCAACAATCAATAATTTATAATCAACAATTGATAATTAAAGTTTGGTCATATTAGCAGCCAGAGTTTCGATAAACTTGCTGATTGGCCCTTTGATCATCATTGCCATCATCGCATTAAATTCTCCTTCAAAAAGCAATTGTACAGCACTTTCAGAATCAGAAATGCTATCAATATTAGAAACCAGCGTAAACGGAAGCTTATCACTTGCAGCACCCAGAACAATCTTGTTTGGAGCCACTTTTTCTTTCATTTTAAGTTTTATTTCCGGCATACCTTTCAATCCAAAAATAAAGGCATCTTCGCCAATTACTTCAAATTTAGCGATATTATCCGGCATTAATTTTTCGAAATTCTTAACATCAGACAATAAATCAAATAAATCTTGAGCTGATTTCTGAACAGTAACTTTTGGACTTTCTAAGTTCATAATTATTTTATTTTTATTTTAACCGGTTAACCGCAATGGGTGCAAGGTTTATTTATGTTTCTTGGTTTGATAAACGTAAAGTTCGCAAAGCTGGATTTAAAATCAAATTTAAAATTCAAAAAAAAGAAAATTCAAAAATTAATTTCATTTTATGATTTGTAGCTTTCCAATCTAAATCAACATTCGAAAATTATTCCTGTCCCCAAGTCGATGGACTAACATTCCATTCCTTTAAAGCAGACAAATCATCTTCAGAAATATATTGTTTCTCAGCTGCTAAATCCAATAGATTGTCGTAATTACTTAACGTATACAAATCAATATTGGCATTTTTGAAGTTCTCTTCGGCAACATTAAAACCATAAGTAAAAATTGCTGCCATCCCTTTAATGTTGGCGCCTTCATTACGTAAAGCTTCCACAGCCATTAAACTGCTGTTTCCTGTGCTGATTAAATCTTCTACAACAACAACATTCTGGCCTTTTTGTAAAAAACCTTCAACCTGGTTTTGTCTTCCGTGTTTTTTTGCTTCCGGACGCACATATACAAACGGTAATCCAAGGCTTTCAGCAACAAGAATCCCTATTCCAATAGCTCCAGTGGCAACACCGGCAATTACATCTGGTTTCCCAAATTGTTTCTCAATATTCTTCGCAAATTCATCACGAACATAGTTTCGGATGCTCGGAAATGAAAGAATTAACCTATTATCGCAATAAATAGGAGATTTCCAACCAGAAGCCCATGTAAAAGGATTTTCGGGATTCAATTTAATTGCATTTATTTGCAAAAGCAATTCGGCTGTTTTTTCGGCAG
>JBDTNT010000186.1:0-11939 GCA_039933615.1 Flavobacterium sp.
AGACAAAGTTTTACCGTATCTAAAAGACAGAACACAAGATGTTATGCAGAAAAATAGCCCCCATCAGCAGGAGCAAAACGAATTTAAACTCCACCTGCTGCAATACGAGGAAAAGTGCCTGAAAAAGAAACTATCGGATCTGTGAAAAAGTTTCCAGTCAAAAATAATATATTTTGACGCGGATTTTACCGATTCGTTGTCACGAAGACGCGAACAAAAACGGATTTTTTTAGATTCTACATTTAAAATCCGTATAAATCCGCGTTTTTGCGGTAGCAAATCGGTGTCATCAGTGTTCTAAATTATTACGTTGCATTTTAAAAATAGAATTGCACCCAACGGGTTAGAAGTTATACTTTGCTTTATATCAATTTTATGGATAATTAATTATTCTGATAGTGAATATTACACTCTTTATCAAACAAATAAAAGCCCCGCAAAAAATTGCGGGGCTCGTATAAAATATCTTCTAATTCTTAACTGTTCTTTGCTTTTTCTGCAGCCAGTAAACGCTCATAAAGTTTCTTGTTTTCTTCGTAAGCTTCTATTAATTTATCTAAAGGGTTGAAGTTACAAATATTGTGAGCTCCTATCGGCCCCTGATTTATGCTGTTATCATTGAAACTATTAAAATAATTGATTACATTTTCTTCTGTGAAATTCTTTATGGCTTCTACACTCACACCAAGTGCTTTCGCTACCTCAACAAGCTTTTCGTCATCTATAGTTTCACTGTTTTCCATAGCAGATATGGCTTGCTGGTTTGTTCCTAAAGCTTGTGCCAGGGCTTCCTGTTTCATGTCTTTAAGTTCACGGATGCGGCTGATTTTTCGCCCGATATGGTTTGGTTTTGTTACTGTGCTCATAATTCAAAGATAATAATTAGGAATATAAAAATAGATACTAATTTGGCTTGTGTATTTAACACCAAGTTTCACAATGCTGTGTATGACAAATGCGATACACTTGGTCTTTTATTCTTTATTTTTTATGCGCTTAGCTCTTCTATTTCGAAGGCTATAAAATGCGATAGTTTTCCTTTTAAGTTGAAGATTGGAGAACCATAAATCCTGCATTTATAAATCTTCCCGTTCTTTTTATAATTTTTAATGGTCTTCTCAAATGGAACCTTCAACTCTATTGCTTTTCTAATTTCTTTCAGATCATCTTTAGAAGTTCCGGATCCCTGAAACATCTTTGGCGTATTTCCCAGCACTTCACTTTCTGTATATCCGGTCATTTTTCTTATTCCGCTTGACGCGAAAACAATCTTCAAATCAACATCGGTAACCACTACCACTTCATCTTTGATGCGTTCACTTATATCCAGATGCTTTTCATCCCAGGCAAATTGAGCCGAAAGTTCCTTGACTTTTTTCAGGTCGGCAAAAGCAATTTTCAATTCATTTAAATATTCATAATGAAAATCCCATGCTAAAATCGGAACTGAATTATGATTGGATATCTCTTCTAACTTCGCTTTCTTCATCTCTCTCATAATTTAATTAATAAACTCCCATCATAAAGATAGAAAGAAAATTCTTAACAAAACAAAAATCATTATATTTAACGCACTTCAAATTTTTCAAAATGCAAATTTCAGCTGCACTACAACAGCCTTTTTTTCTTCTGTATTCAGGTTGCCCATAGAAATTCCGAGCAATCGAACGGAATCTTTCATTCGTTCCTGATATAATAATTCTTCTACTATTTCCATAATCAGACTTTTGTCGGCAATAAAATAAGGTAAGGTTTTGCTTCGGGTTTGTTGTGTAAAATCGCTGTATTTTATTTTAAGAGTCACTGTTTTACCGGAAATCTTATGTTTTTTTAGACGTTTTTCTAAAGAAGCAGCTATTCCGTCGAGTTGTTCTAACATAAAAATTTCCGAAGACAAATTTACATCAAAAGTATGCTCTGCCGCCACCGACTTGGTCACCCGATAGGGTTTTACTTCGCTGTTGTGAATTCCGCGAACGACTTTGTAATAAAAGGTCCCGGATTTCCCGAAGTGTTTTTCTAAAAACTCCTGCGATTTACTCTTGAGGTCTGTTCCGGTAAAAATACCCAATTGATACATTTTTTCGGTAGTCACTTTTCCAACCCCATAAAATTTGCGGATAGGCAGTTCTTCCAAAAAAGACAAAATCTCATCCGGGTTTACTGTTTTTTGTCCGTTTGGTTTATTGATATCGCTGGCAATCTTAGCCACAAATTTATTGACTGAAATCCCCGCCGAAGCCGTGAGTCCAACTTCATTCAGGATTCTCAATCTGATTTCCTGCGCCAGTAAACTCGCGCTTGGATTTCCTTTTTTGTTTTGGGTTACATCCAGATAAGCCTCGTCAAGCGAAAGTGGCTCGACCAAATCTGTATATTCGTAAAAGATTTTATGAATTTTGGACGAAATCTCTTTGTACCGGTCAAAACGCGGACGGACAAATATAATTTCGGGACAGTATTTTTTGGCCAGCACACCGCTTATGGCACTACGAACACCAAACTTCCGGGCTTCGTAACTTGCTGCCGAAACTACTCCTCTATTCTCAGATCCGCCAACCGCAACGGGTTTTCCGCGTAAAGCAGGATTATCCATTTGCTCTACCGAAGCATAAAAAGCATCCATATCAATATGGATAATTTTTCGATATGCGGGTGTTTCTGACATCCTGCAAATTTAAGCAGATTTGTGCATTAGAGGCATAAAAAAAGCCTCACATTTGTGAGGCTTCTTATCTATTTAAAACTGAAATTATTTTTTTATGAATTTCTTAGTCACTCTTTTCTGAGTACCTGTCAATTCGATAAAATAGATTCCCGTATTTAATTTGCTTACATCGATTGGGTTTTCAGATAAATGACCTGAACTCACACGCTGACCTAAAGCATTTGTAATTATAAAGTCTGATCCCGTTTTGTCTGATGTTGAAATATTCAATTCATTTTCAACAGGATTTGGATATAATGTAATATTCGAAATTAATTTTTCTACATCAGCTCCTGCAATTTCATTTACTTCAATTCCACCTGAAGCCGTAATGTTTACAGAGTAATCTTCTACTTGTCCATAAGAGAAAGACTCACAAGCGGTTGGAATTCCGTTGTATTTCATAGAAACTCTCAGTCTTGTTGTTCCAAGAACAGCCGTTGCAGGAATGGTAATCGATCCTGAAGCGGTAGACGATGTAGAAGCAGATTTTGTAAATACAGTTTCACCGCTGTCAGAGAAATCCCCGTCCTGGTTGTAATCTATAAATACTGCATAACCTTCACTATAAACAGAAGAGGTCCATGATGGTGTAATAGTAATAGTATAAGCACTTCCTCTGTTGGCATTAGTAGAAACTGCTGTCAAATTCTCATAGCCTGTTGTTCCTGTAGAAGTATTGTTGATGGTACCAAACACTACTTTACCAATTCTCTCATCGGCAGCACTATTTCCTTTAGATGTACAATAGGTCACTGAACCGGCAAGTGTTGTAACATTTACGGTATTACTTGATGCAGAAGCATTTCCTGCCGCATCTTTAGCTTTTACAGAAAATGTATATGCTGTTGAACCCGTAAGTCCTGTTACAGTATAGCTTGTTGTAGTAACAGATCCTTTTAGCGTAGTTCCTTGATACACATCATATCCTGTAACAGCAACATTGTCTGTAGACGCTGTCCAGGTAAGGTTTGTTGTAGTTGCGGTAGTTCCTGAAGCTGCTAAAGAAGCCGGAGCCGATGGTGGAGTTGTATCTCCTGAACCTCCGGAATACGCTGCTCCTACACCCACTGCATAAAATGCATTTGTTGTTGCGATAACCTCAGCAGAACCGGCTCCGTATAAATCTATAGCAGACTGAATTCCGTAAGTTCTCGCAATTGCATAAGTTGAATTTGCAGATAAGTAGTTACTCTCTAAACGAAAAGCAATTTGTGCTGCTTTATCGATTGTGATTCCTGTAACGTTGTAAGCGTTTCCAATATCATTTGTTCCCGATTTACCAACCGAAAGAATATAAAACCAGTGGTTTAATACGCCTGAATTGGTATGCACACCACATTGGTCATTATTGTTGGTTGGCGTACAATTTACGTTTACCCAATATGTCCCTCCGTAAGTATCCGGCTGACCTTCAGAATTTGGATCGCTCATAGAACGCAAAGCCAAATGTCCTGATCTTCTTTCGATGTCTTCACCAACCAGCCAGGTCGATTTTGTAGGTGCAGCGCGGTATTCGATACAAGCTCCCCAGATATCAGAGAAACCTTCATTCATAGCACCCGATTCTTTTTGATACGCCAGATTTGCTGTATACGTACAAACTGCATGACCGATTTCATGTCCCGCAACGTCCATAGCCGTTAAGATATCAAATCCTCCCGTTCCTGTTCCGTCCCCATAAGTCATAACGCTTCCGTTCCAGAATGCATTATTGTTATTCGGGTAACCTGCTGCAACTAAGTTATAGTGTACATAACTTTTAATTTTGGCTCCGGCACCATCATAACTGTTTCTTCCATGTACTGCCGACCAGTAATCGTAAGTCATTTCAGCTCCCCAATGGGCATCAAGTGCGCCATTGTCTTTATTGGTATTATTGTATTCGGCTGCAGTCCAGTTATTATCGGCATCGCTGAAATTGGTTGTCGGATACGTTGCTGTTCTGGCAGAGTTATACGTCTGGATTCCGTTTCCGCGGGTTCCGTCCAGTAAAATATAAGACGATCCGCTTAGTGTAGTCTGGATGGTTTGTGTTCCGCTGTAACGTGTCGCAGCATTTGCAGCTACAACCGCCATTTTTGAAGTCAAACTATTTTCCTTACCGGCAGAATTAGATTTCCCGTGGCTGTTTTCACCAAGATGTTTGATTGTTGCATTATAAAACAGGGCTTGTCCGGTTACGGCATCGATATACAAATCACCACGGCTTAATGGATTTGTCGCATAAATATCAAATTTATACGCTAGACGAACTTTATCGGTAGTTCGTTCTTTTCCCTGATTTTCCATATCAGGCAGAAAAACAAGTTCTCCTTTTGGCTTTTGATAATCCATTGCGGCAGCATCCTGCGGGGATTCCCACAGATAGTGTTTAGCTCCAGTAAGGGCAACCGCTCTGTTGAAAGCTTCCTCTGCAGAAAGTGCCGGTTTTACTTTAGCATTCTCAATTTTGTAAAACTCGCCATTCATCGACTGTAGTTTTCCATTTTTTGAATGTAAAGTGTAATTGGCAAATTCTACTTTAATTCCCTGTTCATACAACTGGAATTTTTCGTGGGTAAAACCTGCGCGATCAGACTCGCTTTTGATTTTCGCAAAAGACTGATTGTCTTTCAGTGCCAATTGTTCTTTAAATACTTTTTCGAAATCAGATCCTTTATAGGTTGATTTTTCATTGAAAGTAATTAAACTGGGCTCACCGTTTTCAGATAAACTTTTCTGACTTATTCTTTTATCTGTCTCCTGAGCTAGTGCAGATAATGAAAATGTAAATGCAGCAACCGTTGTAGCTACAATTTTGGGTAATGTACTTTTCATACGCAATTTTGAATTTTGGTTAGTTAAAAGGGGTTAAAAACTTGCAAATAAAATATGTAAGTAAATACTTTATTTGAATGATAAAAATATATAAATTTTGTTAATTAAACGGATAAATTTACCTTTTATCGATGAAATGCAACATTTAGTCTGATAAAAACATTAAAAAATAACACAAAACACCAGATTTGACAACACCTTACAGAACAAATAGACATGACTCTGAAAATTAATATTTTATGTAAAAAAATTGGTTTTTTAGTCCTTTTTTAATGTAGGAAAATCAAAATTGACCCATTTTAGAGTTGCATTTTGTCATAAAAAAGCGAGAATTACCTTTAAGCGTTAATTTTTTGTAAAGCAAAACCTAATTTTAGATTCAGAAAAGGTGTTTTTCTGACATTTATAAAGATTCTCAACTTAATGGGTACAAATAAATCATTTTCTTTATTTTTGCCTACACGAAATAATACAAAATGCGAACATTTGTTATAGGCGACATACACGGAGGATTACTTGCACTTGAGCAAGTGTTGGAGAAAGCAAATGTTACCGAAAAAGATACTCTTATATTTTTAGGCGATTATGTTGACGGCTGGAGTCATTCGACACAGGTAATCGATTTTTTAATTGACCTTAAAAACAAACAAAACTGCATCTGCATCAGAGGAAATCACGATCAGCTGGCCTTAGACTGGCTGGAGAACAGAAATGAGGATTTTGATGAAGAAATGTGGTACAAACATGGTGGGAAAGCTACCGTTGAGGGATATTCTAAACTTTCTGAAGAGAAAAAGAAAGAGCATATCACTTTTTTGGAAGAACTACAGGATTTTTATCTGGACGATCAAAACCGTTTATTTGTTCATGCCGGATTTACGAATCTAAGCGGGGTTACCTATGAATTTTTTTCGAAATTATTCTACTGGGACCGAACGCTCTGGGAATCTGCGCTTGCTTTAGACCCCAATTTAAAACCGGATGATTTGTACTATCCTAAACGTTTTACCGTTTATAAAGAAGTTTTTATTGGTCACACACCGGTAACCCGGATCGGCGAAACCGTCCCGATACAAAAAGCCTGTGTCTGGAACGTAGATACCGGAGCAGCTTTCAAAGGTCCGCTGACCATTATGAATGTTGATACCAAGGAATTCTGGCAAAGTGATCCGTTAAACGAATTGTATTCTTCCGAAAGAGGTAGGAATTAATAGCTAAAAAACTATTTTTGCACTTTAAAAATAATTAAACATTTAAAAAATTTATGAAAAAGGTAATTACACTTTTGTTTTTAGTAACATTTGGAATCACACAGGCACAAAAGGCTTTCACAGGAAAAGGTGATATCAAAGTTAACGTTGGTGCTAATCTTCAAGATGGTGGTTCTGGAATTCAGGGTTCAGTAGATTTTGGATTAGGAGAAAATTTCTCATTTGGTTTTGTTGCTAATTATTTATTAGGAGTAGACAACTTTTCAGGTTTTTACCGTGATAATGTATCTGTATACAGCGATTTAAAACCGGATTTTAAAGATCGTTTTGATGCTAAAGCCAGAATTAATGCCAATCTATCAAGTGTAATTGGTGTTGAACAATTAGATGTTTACCCTGGATTAAGTGTTGGTTTACACAATTTTGGAGGTCATGTTGGCGGTCGTTACTTCTTTACTGACGGATTTGGAGTTTTCACAGAAATCGGATTTCCTATTGCAAAATACGGAAACAATGATGATCCATTTTACAACTTAAACAATCAGGCGACTTTTAGTTTAGGAGCTTCTTTTAATTTGAATTAAAATATTTAACCGCAAGTTTGCAAAGGTTTTGTTTCCGGCATTACGCAAGGGCCACAAAACTTTATGAATAAAAAAACAAGCCGCCTCAATACTAATTTGAGGCGGCTTGTTTTTATAAAAATTTGTTGCTTAGCGAGAACAAAGCCTACAAAGTAAGCACTTTACAAACTTTGCCGTTAAACTTTCTAAATCGTCATTTCGGGAATTTCTCCCTCAATAATCAAATTTGCTTCTGTCGAAGCTATGATATGCTCCACAGAAACTCCTGGCGCACGCTCTAAGAGCTTAAAACCTTTTTCAGTTACTTCGAGAACCGCAAGCTCAGTTACAACCTTTTTAACACATCCTACGCCCGTTAATGGCAAAGTGCATTTTTTTAGGATTTTAGATTCTCCTGCTTTGTTGACATGCATCATCGCCACAATGATATTTTCAGCAGAAGCTACCAAATCCATTGCTCCACCCATTCCTTTTACCATTTTGCCCGGAATTTTCCAGTTGGCAATATCTCCGTTTTCTGAAACTTCCATGGCGCCCAAAATAGTTAAATCAACTTTCTGGCTGCGGATCATTCCGAAACTAAAGGCCGAATCAAAGAAACTGGCTCCCGGAAGCGTTGTAATGGTTTGTTTTCCTGCATTGATGATATCAGCATCTTCTTCTCCTGCAAAAGGAAAAGGTCCCATACCAAGAACACCATTTTCACTTTGGAATTCCACCGCAATATCTTCTCTCACGTAATTGGCAACCAAAGTCGGAATTCCGATTCCAAGATTGACAAAATACCGGTCTTTTACTTCTTTAGCAATTCGCTTTGCTATATCTTCTTTTGTTAACATATCTTTTTAATGTGTCAATTAGAAAATTTGATAATTAGATAATGCAAAATAATTATCTAATTGTCTCATTATCTCAATTATCTAATTCTTTTGTCTTACCGTGCGTTGTTCAATTCTCTTTTCAAATTTTTCTCCCTGAAAGATACGCTGCACCATAATACCAGGGATATGAATCTGATTTGGATCTAATGTTCCAACGGGAACTAATTCTTCAACTTCAGCAATCGTGATTCCTCCGGCGCCGGCCATACAGGCATTAAAATTTCTGGCAGTTCCCTTAAAAATCAGATTTCCTGCTTCATCCCCTTTCCATGCTTTTACAATTGCAAAATCAGCTTTGAAAGCCTCTTCCATAATGTGCATTTTACCGTTGAATTCACGTGCTTCTTTTCCTTCCGCAACTTCTGTTCCGTAACCGGCAGGTGTAAAAAAAGCAGGAATTCCAGCCTGGGCTGCACGACAACGTTCGGCTAAAGTTCCCTGAGGTGTAAGTTCAACATCCAATTCTCCTGAAAGCATCTGACGTTCAAACTCTGCATTTTCACCAACGTAAGATGAAATCATTTTTTTGATTTGTTTCTTTTGCAAAAGCAGTCCAAGTCCAAAATCATCAACTCCTGCATTATTTGAGA
This sequence comes from Flavobacterium sp., assembly GCA_039933615.1. GTDB lineage: Bacteria > Bacteroidota > Bacteroidia > Flavobacteriales > Flavobacteriaceae > Flavobacterium. The sequence continues at coordinate 8,794 of JBDTNT010000186.1, forward strand.
TACAGGTTAAATCTGAAATTGTTGTGTTTACTAAAGCAGCAATTGTATTCTCCGGAATTCCGCAAAGTCCAAAGCCACCAAACATTATAGTCATTCCACTTTCGATTCCTTCGATAGCATCCTGAACATTATTTACTTTTTTTGTAATCATAATAATTTGTCTTTATTGACCCAATAATTTTGATAAAAATACTATTTTCAAATCATATTATATCGATTTCGTAAAAAAATAAAACTACAGAACAAAAAAATATCCTTTTGTAATCTTGCCGGTCCGGAAAGCACAAAAGGATATTATTATTTTAAGGAAGAACTTTAATTACAATTCGAATTCGTCTGTATTTTGTTCTGTTTGTGTGGTGTCTTTTACGATTGCCGGTCTGGTATAACAATCTACTTTTATAGAAAGATTAGCCGGACGCTCAAACTCAGCTTTAGAAACCTGAAGGCCAGGATCTGCATAACAAAGTTTCATAAAATAAGCCCAAACGGGTAATGCAGCGGTAGCTCCCTGTCCATAAGTCAGACTTTTGAAACGTGCCGAACGGTCTTCACAACCAACCCAAACACCAGTTACTAAGTTCGGAACCATTCCCATAAACCAACCATCAGACTGGTTTTGTGTTGTTCCTGTTTTACCTGCAATTGGATTTTTGAACATATACGGATATCCTGTCCAACGATTGTCTCCGCTTCCACCGCCCTGCGTACGTAAACGTGCACCAGAACCTGTTTCAGTAACCCCCTGAAGTAATTTGATTACTGCAAAAGCAATATCTTTATTCAGAACATCGTGTGATTCCGGAATTGGCTCGTAAATAACCTCTCCGCTTTTGTTTTCGATACGGCTTAAAAACTGTGGTTTTACATAAACTCCCTGATTTGCAAATGTGCTGTAAGCAGCAACCATGTCCTCAACAGTAATATCAACAGCTCCTAAAGCAATTGACGGCTGTACCGGAATTTCTGTTTTCACTCCTAATTTCTTAGTCAATTCAACAACAGCCTCAGGACCTGTTCTGTCGATTAATTTTGCAGAAACGGTATTGATAGAGTTTGCCAAACCTTGTTTTAAAGTAACCATTCCACGGTATCGGTTGTCTGAGTTTCTTGGTTCCCAATCCGCAGTTACGTGGTGACGCCCTTTATGAATCATAAATGGTCCGTCCAGAATAGAATCACAAGGGGACATATTTAATTGTTCGATTGCAGTTGCATAAACAAAAGGTTTGAAAGTAGAACCTACCTGTCTTGCTCCCTGGCCAACGTGATCGTATTGGAAATATTTATAATTGATTCCACCAACCCAAGCTTTGATATTTCCGGTTTGAGGCTCCATCGCCATTAACCCGGATTGCAAAAAGTGTTTGTAATAACGAATAGAATCCATTGGAGTCATAGTCGTATCACGCTCCCCTTTCCAGGTAAATATGCGCATTTTGGTTTTTACTTTGAATGAGTTTATGATATCTTCCTCACTTTTACCTAAATCGTTCATGATTGACCAACGAGTAGAATTTTTCATGGCCTGCATCATAATACGGTCCGTTTCTGCCTTGGTAATATTTACGAAAGGTGCATTTTTATTGTTTTTCATTTCAATAAAAAATTGCTGTTGCAGGTTTTTCATATGCTCAGAAACTGCTTCTTCCGCATATTGCTGCATTCTTGAATCGATAGTCGTGTAAATTTTCAAACCATCTTTGTAGATATCATAATCTGAACCATCCGGTTTTTTATTTTCAGAAACCCATTTCTTCATGTAATCGCGAAGGTATTCTCTGAAATATGTAGCCGTTCCTTCACGGTGGCTCTCCAGTTTGAATTTCAGGGCAATTGGTAAAGCCTGTAATCTTAACTTTTCAGAAGAAGAAATCATCTTTGCTTTTTCCATTTGGGAAAGCACCACATTACGACGGTTCTTTACTCCTTCCGGATTTCTGACCGGATTATACAATCCTGAATTTTTGAACATTCCGACCAAAATAGCCGATTCATCCATAGTCAGATCTTTTGGATCTTTAGAAAAGTAGGTTTGTGCGGCAGAACTTACTCCAACCGAATAATTTCCGAAATCATAAACGTTGCAATACATCGCCAAAATTTCGTTTTTGGTATATTGCCTTTCCAGACGAATGGCGATAATCCATTCTTTTATTTTTTGAACAATCCTAAAAGGAAGAAACTTAGAACCTTCACCATGAAACAATTGTTTCGCTAATTGTTGTGTTAATGTACTCGCCCCACCGTTTGTTCCTAAGGTAAAAACAGCTCTTAAAGTTCCGCGTCCGTCAATTCCTGAATGTTCGTAAAAACGGGCATCTTCAGTAGCGACCAAAGCTTCGACTAAACTTTTTGGCAAATCTGAATATTTAAGCTGTGATCTGTTGGTTTTGAAATATTTACCAATAACCACTCCATCAGAAGAAATAATTTCGGTAGCTAAATTAGAATCCGGATTTTCTAAATCTTCAAAAGAAGGCATCGATCCGAATAATCCCCATGAAGCAAATAAGAAGAATGCCAGTACTGCTAATAACGTATAAGCAAAAATTCTCCAGAATTTCTTTTTATAGTAGTTAATGTCTTTAATACTATTGGTTTGATTGTTTTTTTTAGTAGCCATAAATATATTCGTCTAATCTTTTTGTTCTATTCTAAAACCTACGTCTGTAATACCTTCCAAAGCCTGAACACCGGGAATTTTACCTGATTCCCTAACGGCTTGTTTGATGTGTACTTTGTATTTTCCTCTAAATTTTACATCTTCTTTGTAATACAGTTTACTTTCTTTAATATCGGTAAAACCGTTTCCTAACAATGTTCCGTCCGGATTTGCCATCTGGTATTCTAAAGTATCTACTTTTGTGAATCCGCTTGGTGTTTCAATAGCTACAATTAAAAACAAATTATTGAATGGATAATTGTTATTGTCTCTCAAATTTACAAATAAGTTGTACTTTTTCGTAGAATCCAAAACGGGCAGATCAAAGGTTACAACGCTGTCTTTGTGCCACGCACTTCCAACAGATTTGTATTGGTCGAATACTCTTTTTTTATCACACGAAAAAAGAAGTATCGCTGCCAAAATAAGAATCCCGCTATTTTTTATTCTCATTTTTAGTAATAATTATAGGTTTTCTAGG
>JBDTNT010000187.1:0-1546 GCA_039933615.1 Flavobacterium sp.
TTTCCTCAAATGATACATAAAATTTTAATTATAGACGACGAAGAAAAACTGAGAAGTCTGTTGGCACGCATTGTAAAATCGGAAGGATTTGACGTTATTGAAGCCAAAGATTTGAAATCCGGTTTTAAGAAACTCGAACAAACCGATATTGACGTCGTTTTATGTGATGTGAAATTACCTGACGGAAACGGCGTTGATTTTATTCAGAACATAAAAGGTAGTTTTCCGCTAATTGAAGTTATTTTATTGACTGCTTTTGGGAATATCGCTGACGGCGTTCAGGCTATGAAAAATGGCGCTTTTGATTATATTGTAAAAGGCGATGATAATGACAAAATTATTCCGCTCCTATATAAAGCAGTTGAAAAAGTGCATTTGCAGAAAAAGGTACAGCAACTTGAGAAACGTATTAGCGATAAATATTCCTTCAATACTATTATAGGTAAGTCAAAAGGGATTGAACAGGTTATTGATCTTGCCAAAAAAGTTGCCAAAACTGATTCAACTGTTTTACTAACTGGTGAAACCGGAACTGGGAAAGAAGTTTTTGCACAAGCTATTCATGAAAACAGTAATCGCGTCGGAAAATCTTTTGTGGCTCTGAATTGCAGTACTTTTAGTAAAGAAATTTTAGAAAGTGAACTTTTCGGTCATAAACAAGGTGCTTTTACCGGCGCTCTTAAAGATAAAAAAGGTTTTATTGAAGAAGCGAATGGAGGCACTTTATTTTTGGATGAAATTGGAGAAATGCCAATTGAATTACAGGCAAAATTATTACGTGTTTTAGAAACCAGCGAATACATTCCGGTTGGTGATACTACTTCAAAAAAATCAAATTTCAGATTAATTGCAGCTACAAACAGGGATTTAAAAACGGAAAGTGACGAACATCGCTTTCGATCTGATTTATATTTTCGTTTGAATATTTTTGAAATTAAACTTCCTCCTTTAAGAGAAAGAATTAAAGACATTCAACCGTTGACGCTTTCTTTTGTGAAGCAGTTTTCTGAAAAAACAAATAAGAAAACTTTAGAAATTTCAGATGACTTTCTTCAGAAGCTGGAAAATTATTCCTGGCCCGGAAATATTAGGGAACTCAAAAATATTATTGAACGTTCGGTTATTTTGAACAGTACCTCTATTCTAACATCGGATGTTTTGCCTTATGAAATGCAGCATCAACCCGAAAAAGCATCTAAAACCATGTCCGCTTTTTCTATGCAGAGTATTGAAAAACTGCATATACAGAAGGTTTTAAATTATACTAAAGGCAATAAAGCTGAAACAGCCCGTTTGCTCGAAATCGGAATTGCAACTTTATACCGAAAATTAGACGAGTACAACATCCAATAACCTATCATTTTAATAAAAGCTTATCATTTTGATAGGCTTTTTTTACGCCCTGTTTTTGGCGCAATACCTCAACACTATTATTGACAAGGCTTTAGCAGTTCGATGGTTTTTTCGGAACAGCTTTTGGCATAAGAGGAGAGAACATTAAAATTCTTTCTAATGAAAAATCAAGTCAATTCTATTTACAAACAGG
>JBDTNT010000188.1:0-4008 GCA_039933615.1 Flavobacterium sp.
CGTATTGTTCGGCAATGTTTTCTAAATCAATATCCGGATCCAGTGTACATTTTCCGGAAAAGGCATTTTCCCATAACAATAATCGCTCTTCAGGTCCCGGCATGGTAAAATGAATCATCGACTGAAACCTTCTCGAAAAAGCCTCGTCCATATTTTCTTTTAAGTTGGACGCTAATATCACAACTCCGGGAAAATCCTCAATTCGTTGTAATAAATAGCCCGTTTGCTGGTTGGCATGTCTGTCATTTGATGATGATGCACTGGTTCTTTTGCCAAAAAGTGCATCGGCTTCATCAAAAAACAAAATCCAGTCTTTGTGCTGTGCTACATCAAATATTTTGGACAGGTTTTTTTCTGTTTCCCCAATATATTTGGAGACAATCATAGAAAGATCTACTCTGTAAACTTCCCGATTGGTGTTTTTCCCCAGTAAGGTAGCCGTAAGGGTTTTTCCTGTTCCGGGAGGTCCGTAAAAAAGCGTCCGGTATCCGGCTTTGATTTTATTTTCCAGTCCCCATTCGGTCATAAGGGTTTCACCGTGATTCAGCCAGGCATTGATTTCCATGACCTGTTCCATAACGTTATTTTCCAAAACAAGATCTGACCAGTTCAGATTGGTAAAGATTTGCTGTGCAGGAAACGAAACACTATGTTCCAGTTTGAGCAATGTTCCGGTTATAAAATAATGCAGCCAGCGTTCGTTAACAGTTATGGTCTGGTTTAAAAGAGGCATATTTGATTCTGAAGCTTCAAGAATTAAAACCTGTTCTTTCTGAAGTATACTGACTGTACTGAGAACATTCAGCATTTCAATTCTTAACTCCGGATTTACAGCAGTGATCAAAAAAGATAAGGTCTGGGCTGTTGGAATAAATCCGCTGTGATTTTTATTGATCACACCCCCAAATTCTGTAAAACCACGATCGTACATCGCATTTTTACTAAAGAAAATATCGAGTATTTCCGGTTGTATCTGTGGCGCAATTATCAGGGCAACAGCAAGTCTTTCGAACAGATTTAAATCCCATTCTTCCAGTTTTTTATAATATACACTGTCTTCCGTATCTTCGTCCGGTTCGGGTGGCGGAATATCCATCCAATGGTTTTCATGGCCTTCCTGAAGCAAATAACTGCAGATTACCTGATCGATTACTTTTTGCAGCCAATCCATTTCCCTGTGCAGGGCAAGTATGTTTGGACTAGTTTCCATAAGTTGCAAATAGTTTTTCAACATCGTCCAGATTGGCGTCTGCCCATTTAAAATACAATAAAGCCGTATTCGGATTCAATTCATTTGACTGCAGCATATCCAGAAAATAACCCTGTGCATTCTGCATAATCATTTGTGAATTATAATCGGCATCGTTATGAAAAGCGGCATCATAAAAAGTATCTGTCCACTCACTTGAATTATTGGTTTTATTAATGAAATCACTAATAAAATAAGCCAGTTTTTCATCCTGTACCACAAGTTTTTTTGCCTTAAAATAGGCGGGTTTTCTTTTGGTTTCGCGGTGGTAATATTCGATATCTTTTGACTGGATTGTTTTGGTATTTTCATGTCCGAAAATATCCACCAGGCCAAAATTTTCGGTCTCGCTCACCAGTTCCAGTTCCGCATTTTTTTCACCGGCAATCGCCAGTGTTGTATGGGCTGCGGTGGCACTTTCAGTTACAATATAAATTTCACGGAAGGAGAATAAAGTTTGCGTGAGTTTTATAATCAATTGCTGCTGAATGTCATTCCAGTTATTGATTTTTACGGATTGAGGTTCTTCAGCCTTAAAAATAAAACTGCCCTCATGCGCAAAAGCCAGTATCTGCTTGCTGAATTCAAATTGCCCCTCAATAGCGCCATGACCATGTCCACGGCCGGAATATGGTTTTGAAATCCCGTCACTAAAATTCCAGTTAGACGCATTTAGCAGTACTGCAGCACTTAAATCAGCATCTTCGGCAGCAATAATCGAATTGCGGTACAAATTGCCCAACAAGATAATTTCTCCATTTTTTATTTGAAAATAATCGCCGGGAAACAGACTTTGGTTGAATGGTTTAGTCGGTATAAATCCTGCTGTTTTTAAATAAAATTGTCTGTAGAATTTTTTGTAAATGATATCCATAACACTAAAAATAAGTGATTAAAGTCCACTGAGACCGCTTACGGAATCAGTGGACATTTGATTTTCCTTAAGAGGCCAGGGCCGCAGCATTAGCCGCCGCCAGAGCTGCCTGCAAGGATTGAAGTTCCACCTGTGCTTTGTTTAATCTGGAAGTAGCACTGTTCAGCTGTCTTGTTGTTTCATCATTTGCTTTATTCGCTTCCAGATAGGCCGCTTTTGCGTCAATATCTGCTGTCGCCAACAAGGCCAGGATAGAATTATTTTCTTTTAAGACAAAAGGAGCATTTACACTCTTTTTTCCTGTCAGGGTCAGGTAAAGGGTCAGGGCCTGTTTTTGTTCCAGTGCTGTGATAGCTTCCGATTCCAAACACAAAGACTGTGCAGTAAAGATTGATTTTAGCGCAATAAGGGTAAGTGCAACGGCATTGTTGGCATCTGTCCCGGCAGCGTTTATCTTGGTGATCAAATCGTCTGAAATAAGCGGGTTTAGGGCTTTTTTACGGATTACAAGATTGGATAATTTATTGATGATTTCTACCGAGTAAATCAGTTTATTGATCAATGTGGCTATTTCTTTGGCTACCTCTTCCGTGTTTTCATTGGCGGCCGTCATCTTAGAAAAAGCAATTTGAGAATTTTGACTTAAGTCTAATGCATTCTGCACCACCTGCTCGGCAAGCTGTTTGTTGCTTAGGGATTGTGTCCTGTTGTTTTCGGAATCGACCAAATAGCCCTGATATTTTATTGATTTCTGGTTTAGGGACGAAACAACCGTCAATTGCTGCTGCACAACGGCTTGTGCGTCTGTAACCTGAGAAGTCAGTAAATCAAGGTCTGCTTTTTTCTTTTCTGTAATTCCATATCTCTTCGGAGTTGGTTTTACTAGTGTTATATTTTCCATATTTTAGAATTTAATAGGTTAGTTTTACTGATTGTTTTTTATTGTAAAAGGAAAAGGTTCTTCGTTTTCCCAATCGGATAAATTGTTGTTGTACTGATTTTCATTGGTTTCACTTCCTGAATAAATAGAAAGCACCACTGGTATGTATAATTTACCGTCGATCAGTGCATTACCAAAATTATCAGTCGTAGTCGGGTCAATTTTTACCTCGTAAGCCTGTGAATGTCTGGAGGAAGCAACAGCTGTTGTATAATTGCCTGAAGCAACATTTTCCGCTAATTTCAGGTTGAAGAAAAAACCTTTTTTATTTTTTATCTTAGGTAATTTCTTAGCTGCTATTTTTTCAAACGAAAGATATAATTCATCCAGTTTTGCTGTAATGAGCAGTAATTTTGAATTGATTTCTGTCTGGATCTGACTGTAATTATTTAAGACACGATCCTTTTCCTCATTCAGTTCCCTGATTAATTCCTTGTCCTTATTTGGGTCCAGGTTTTTAATTTTTTTCTCAAACTCTTCGTTTACTTGCTTGATTTTTAATCTGATGGTATCCAGTTCTCCCTTGTATTGATCAATATCATTTTTAGCATATTGGATTTCTTTCTTTACAACGGTTATTTCTATACTTTCTTCAAAATAATCCAGATCATTAGCCGTAAAAAGTTCTTCATTATAGGATAAGAACATACATCTGTATTCGGTATATTTCTGATCGGTTTCGTCTGCAGTAAAATGGATTGCATAAGGCGACAATACCGGTAAATCGGGATTAATATGAATAGGTCTTGCCGGTTCTTTTTCTACACTAATATCAGTTACGGCTTTGATGGTGTTTTTTAAACTAAAAGTTTCTGATGGAGCCGACAGAAAATCGTCGTAGGTATTGATTCCTTTTTTATAATCATCTGTAAAAACGGTCAGAAGAAAAATCACGTACTTTTCACCCAAGGCCAGCATTTCATTGTCAGAATCTACCAAATCAAT
>JBDTNT010000189.1:0-12448 GCA_039933615.1 Flavobacterium sp.
TTTTTCGGCCGACCACCGACAAGCAATTGCAATTATCTGAAAAGGTTTCTTATTATGACAATGATCCTATTGTCCCCTTTTCTAAAACTACAGGCACAATGTAATACCCTCATCTGGGCTGACGAATTTAACGGTACTACAATTGATGCAACAAAATGGCAGAGTATTGTCGGAAACGGCTGTCCATCGCTTTGCGGCTTCGGAAACGGAGAAGCACAACGCTACGATCCGAATCAGGCGACTATTGTCAAAGAAGGAACAAACAGTTACCTGAACATTCAGGCGAAGTACGAACCTAATGCATCATTTCCGCAACAACCGTATTCCTCCGCAAAACTGACTACAGAAGGAAAATACTCCCTGAAATACGGAAGAGTAGAAGCCCGTATGAAGTTATCTTCGGGTATGGGAGCCTGGCCGGCATTCTGGATGTTGCCAGCCGGAGTATCAAATTGGCCTTTTACAGGAGAAATCGATATCATGGAAGCCAAACACAGAAGTCCAAAATCTGTAGATGGGACCATTCACTATGATGGAGGAGGATACCATTATACGGGAAGAAGTTATACTTCGTCAACAGATTTATCTACAGAATTTCACGTATATGCCGTAGAATGGGGACCAAACAGCATCAAATGGTTTATTGACGGAACCTTGTTTCATACTGCAACGCCAGGCACGACTGTAAATGGCGGATGGCCTTTTAATGATAATAACTTTTACATTATCCTGAATCTGGCTGTTGGTAGTTTAGGAACGCCTTATACCAGTGTAAACGGAGCAGGAGTGGAGCCAATTCCAGCTGATTTTCCGGCAAAACTGCAAGTTGATTATGTACGTGTTTACGACGGAAGTTTTACGCATGGTGTAATTGGAGATGCAAAAGTGTATCAAAACGAAACGGGTAAAACCTATACGCTGAATACGATTGCAGGTGCAAGTTATAATTGGACAGTCCCATCCGGAGCAACAATCACTTCAGGACAGGGAACCAATACGATTACAGTAAATTGGGGAACTACAGGAGGAGATGTTTCTGCAGCGGCAACTGTTTCGGGCTGTAATGCTACCACTTATAAACTGGCTGTACTTACAGAAGTACCATTACCGGTTGAGAAAATCCATGAAGATTTTCAAAGCAACAGAAATGTGCTTTATCCTTTAAAAACAGGTGTTTTAACAGAAGCAGTGGCGAATCCTTCGGCTACAGGTGTAAATACCTCTGCTTTGGTTGGGAAATATGTTCGTAATGCATCTGAATTATATGATGTTTTAAACATTAAAAACGTAACCATCAAAAACGCCAATGACTATGTTTACGGAAGAAAAAAACTTTCTTTCGACATTTATACTTCAGCTCCGGTGGGAACTAAAATATCAATGCAGCTTGAAAATAGTCTGGTAACCACTGCAATCAATTATCCTTCAGGAAGACACAGCGGTTACAAAGCAACTACAACGGTACAAAACAAATGGGAAACTATCGAATTTGACTTCGAAAAAGTAATCGATCCCAATACAAGTGCCTTGTCAATCAATAATGTAGTATTCCTTTTTGAATCAAATTCTAATTCCGGTGCTACATATTATTTCGATAATTTACTGACCAAAGCAGCTCCTGAAAAGCCGATTATTGCTACAGATGTGCTGCAGAATTACGATGGAATCAATAAAATCATAAAAGGTACCACTACAGGGACTTATTCTGTAGTAGCGAATCCGGGTTCTAATTCGGTTAACGCTTCCGCGAATGTGGCGAAGTACGTCAGAAACGTAACAGAACAATATGACGTCTTGTTTTTCAACACACAAAGTTCGATTGAAGATGCCGGTTTATTAAAAAACCAGACCAATAAAATCATGATTGATGTGTATACTTCTGCCCCGATTGGAACAGTAGTAAGTCTGAATTTGGAAAATAGTGCCACTTCTCTTCCGGCGAATTTTCCAACAGGAAGAAACAGTAATTATGTAGCGATTACGACCAAACAGAATCAGTGGGAAACCTTGACTTTCTATTATAATTCAAGTCCTGATGAAGGAACTTCAAATTTAGCAGTCAATCAAATGGTACTGTTATTTAATTCTGGTTCTTATACAAGCGACACGTATTATTTTGACAACATCAGAATTGGATCGACTAAATTACCGGATACTTTTACACCGGGAGTAGTATATGAGGATTATCAGACCATTCATAACATCACTTTTAGAGATGCTATCGGAACCTATACGGCAAATGCTGCAAACCCGGCCGCAAGCGGAATCAATACCTCTTCGAACGTTGGGAAATACGTTAGAAAAGCAACGGAATTATATGATAATTTCTCGTTTAATTCGACGATAACAAATGTTGGAGATTTCAAAAGCGGAACTAAAAAATTTGCAATGGATGTCTATACTTCAGCTCCGGTTGGATCTATAATTTCATGGCAGGCAGAAAGCAGCGCTTCGATTCCGTCTAATTTTCCTGTGGGAAGACACAGCGTGTATCAGGGAGTTGTAAAACAAACCAATACGTGGCATACCGTAACTTTTACCTATGCAAGTTCACCGGATGCATCGACACTGGACAGCGAAGTAAATCGTTTTGTTTTCTTATTTGAACCGGGAACAAGCTCCGGAAATACGTACTTTTTTGATAACATCAGAGCAGTAAATTTAGTTTCAACTGAGAATCCGCCAGCCACTTTACCGGCTCCCTGGATCAGTACAGATTTAGGTGCAGTGACTCCGGCTGGTGCAGCAACGCACGCAAACGGAACGTTTACCGTAAAAGGATCAGGAACGGATATTTGGGAATCAAGTGATCAGTTTCAGTATGTATATCAGCCGATTACAGGAGATGCTGAAATTATTGCAAAGGTAAATTCATTAACCAATACCAACACCTACGCAAAAGCGGGAGTCATGTTCCGTGAAACGCTTACGCCAACTTCCAGACATGCGATGACCAATCTTACGGCTGCCGCAGGGGTGGAATTTTTATCAAGAGATGCTGTTTCTGTACCCACAATTCAGCAGGGAGCAGCGGGAACTTCCCCTAAATGGCTTCGTCTTGTCAGATCAGGAAATGTATTTACCTCTTATTCATCCGACAACGGAACAACATGGGCGCAAATTGGTACGCCACGAACGATTGCTATGGCAAATACGCTGTATGTGGGAATGGCGGTAACGTCACACAATAACGGAACTCTGGCAACAGGCGTTTTCAGTGATGTGATTGTTAGGAATACTACTCCTCCGAACAACAATGTCAATTTAGCTTTAGCGAAAACAGCCACCGCTTCTACAGAAGAAAATCCTACCCTTTCGGCGGGAAAAGCAACAGATGGGGATGGTACAGTGTCAAGATGGGCGAGTTCTTTTGCCAATGCGACAGAATGGATTTATGTTGACTTGGGAAGTAATTACAACCTTAACCGTGTGGTATTAAAATGGGAAGCTGCTTTTGCAACCCAATACAAAGTGCAGATTTCTACAGATGCCACTTTCACAGAAAATGAAACAGTCAATACACAAACTGCCAGCGACGGAGGAACAGATGATCTGACAGTAAGCGGAACCGGAAGATACATCCGTATTTTATGTACGGCAAAAGCTTTGGCCCCTTACGGATATTCATTGTTTGAAATCGAAGCGTACGGATCTGCTTCAGCGGCCAAAAAAGCTTTGGCATCTAAAGTGGAAACTCCGGAAACAGAAACAGCAGATTTAGGAATTTATCCAAATCCGGCAAGCGATTATATTGAACTTTCGGTTTCAGGAAAACTGACCAATAAGGAAGTTACGATTCATGATCTGGCAGGTAATCTGGTAGTGAAAAACAAAATTAATACTACTGCTGATGAAACCATTATTGATATCAGCAGACTTCCAAAAGGGATTTATATCCTGAATTTTAGTTCTGATGAGAAAAGATGGACTAAAAAACTGATTAAGAAATAATTATAAATCCGTTGGGTGTGATTTAATTAAAAATAAATGTTCCCGGTTTCCATATATCCGGAGTTTAAATTTAAGGATAGCACCATATGATTGCACCTGACGGATCAATAAAATCATTTTTGATTAAAGTGATTTCAGCGTCTGATTTTTATTTAGTAACCCCAAAATACTTTACATATGAGAATAATTAAACTTAAGAAAATTTCTTTTCTGATGACACTGTTTCTGGTGTTTTCGAATCTGATGCAGGGTCAGGGACCGATTCCCTTTACCATCAGTAATACTTCAACTTACAATGACAACGAGCTTTATGTAGCCATCGTTGGTATTGATTACACCACCGGAAACCACGTTTGGGTCAATGCCAAAACAAGTCAGGTCTTGCCAATGAGTGCTTCCTATAACACGGTTACTGGTCCAACAATAGGCGGAAATACAGGACCGGGGCAAAACTCAAAATATGCAAACTGTTTTACAAAACTGAGTGAAATTCCAAATAAAACTTTCACTTTGCCACAGATTGCAGGCTGCAGGGTTTTTATTTCGAAAGGACAGCAACTGTACTTTTATTTCTTTGGTGCAAGTGGTGCCCCGTCAGGATATACTTCCCCAAATCCTTTGAATGCAACAGATCCGAATCAGGGAATTTTGTATGAAATAATCGAATTGACCAATAATCAGTACGGTTTCTTCGGAAATCCTTCGAGAGTTGATTCGTATAAATATCCAATGGGATTGGAATTATTCGGTGCCAACGGATATCAGAAACGTGTTGGTGAATTGAAGAAACATGCTGATATCATCGCGGCTTTTAAAGCCAATGTACCGGCAGAATTTCAGGGTTGCGTAAATAATACAACCGGAGAGATTACGGCACCATCAAAAACACCTGCTTTCGCTGACGGAACAGGAGGGACTTCAGTTGGGCCTCAGGCGAATTACCTGAAATCGTATATCGATGCCATCTGGAATAAATATAAAAATGAAGATTTGATATTTTATGCCGGAGATGCGGGAGTTTTCAAGGGAAGAGTAATTGGCGAGCAGCTTGAAGTTGTGGGACAATCGGGAGGATTTACAGGCCGTACGGGTCGTGTACAAAACAGGCCTTCTACTCAGGAAGCTCTTGAAGGAAAAGGCGTTTTAGACAGAAGACTGGTTGACGGAGATTTGGATCTTGTGGTTCAGGCGCAATTAACGGCTGCTATCAACAGACATGTTGTGAATGTTACAACTGCAAATCCGGGACAGCAAAACTGGTATGATGCCTCCAAATTCTATCAGGTAAACCCAACGAATCATTATTCTAAATTTTGGCATTTACCGGGTATCAGCGTAGACAATCTGGCTTATGGTTTTGCTTATGATGATGTTGCCGATCAGTCGCCATCACTTCATTCGCCACAGCCAACTAAAGTAATTGCCACTTTTGGAGGATATGCAGGATCTGTTCCTTCGGTTCCCGCTACCACAGATGTAATTACGGTTTATAAAGATTGTAACTACACCGGATTTTCCGGCGGATTGACGATCGGGGATTATAATCTGGCCCGTCTTAATACGCTTGGAGTTTTAAATGATGATATTTCATCGCTTAAAATCACTCCCGGTTTTCAGGCTATTTTGTACCAGGACGATAATTTTACAGGAACTTCAACAGTAATCAATTCTGATAATTCCTGTTTGAATACTACCTGGAATGATAAGGTGACTTCGGTTCGCATTATTGCTAACGGAACGACAACTTTAGGAAATGCGACTTACTTTCTGCAAAACAGAAACAGCGGACTGAATATGGATGTATGGAGTGCAAGCACAGCCAATGGCGCTAATGTGGCACAGGGAACACCAAACTCAAATGCAAACCAGAAATTTACGTTTACGCATTTAGGCGACGGATTGTATAAAATCATTGCAAGCCACAGCGGATTGTCTTTAGATGTAAATAATTTCAATAAAGCCAATGGTGCCAATGTAGAGCAATATCCATACAATGCGACTACAAACCAACAGTTCGTTCTGGTTTCGACAGGCGATGGATTTTATAAAATTGTGGCCCGTCACAGCGGAAGAGTTGTGGAGGTTGCAGGAGCAAGCACGGCAAATGGTGCAAATGTTCAGCAATGGGACAACAACAACCAGACGTGCGGACAATGGAAATTGATTCCGGCTACGAGTTCACAGACTTCTGTTTTAATTCAGGCGGAAGATTATGCTTCCATGAGCGGAATTCAGGTAGAAGCTACAACAGATACTGGCGGAGGTTCTAATGTTGGATATACAGAAACAGGCGACTGGTTAGCATATAACAGTATTAATTTCCCGACAACAGGTTCTTATTTAATAGAATACAGAGTAGCAAGCGGTGTAACAGGAGGTAAATTATCTTCTGACCTGAATGGCGGAACTATTTTATTAGGGAATGTTGACGTACCGAATACCGGAGGATGGCAAAACTGGCAGACGGTATCTCAAACCGTAAATGTAAATGCAGGTACTTATAATTTTGGTATCTACATTCAGAATACGGGAATGAATATCAACTGGATCAAAATCACAAAAGTAGGTGCAGCTGCAAAAATGGCTACAGTAAAAGCGGTTGAAGAAAAAGCAGCTCCTGTGGCCTTAAACGTTTATCCGAGTCCGGCAGATACGACACTTTTCTTTACTACAGAAGTTTCAGGAAATGTAAGCATCGTAGATTCTCAGACCGGAGCAGTGGTTTCCGGACAAAAAGTAACCAATAATAGTGTAGATGTTTCGCATTTAAGAGCCGGGATTTATCTGATTGTATTAGAAAAAGACGGCCAGAAAACGGTGAAACGTTTTATTAAAAAATAGTTTTAAAATGATAAAGCCCCGAAGGGTAAATTTCAAATTTAAAAATTTCAAATTCCAATCTGTGACTTCACGAATGATTTCACAGGAATCAATCTAAAATCTGAAATCGATCCTTTGAGGCTTTTAAATTCTCCCCCAAAATTTATATATCAATTAATCTATTAAAAAATGTTACCATGAAAAACAATTACAAAGCGATCCAGCTGAAATGGATACTGATTTTCGTTCTGGGTGTTGTTAACCTGTCAATGGCCCAAAAAAAAGTAATCGCTTATATCCCAAACTGGATTGACCTGAATTCCTTTTCGGGAAGCGTACAGTACAGTAAATTAACGCACATCAATATCGCATTCGAAAATCCGGATGCCAATGGTTATCTGACTTTTAATTCCGGAAGTACTACCATTATAAATGCGGCACATTCACAAAATGTAAAAGTCTTTGTTTCCCTGGGAGGAGGTTCCGTTTCTGAAGGCGGTGCCATCCGTGACAATTATTTCAATCTGATTACGTCTGGTAACAGAACAGCCTTTATCCAGAAAATCTACGATTATGTCGTTGCCCATAATTTTGATGGTGTCGACGTGGATCTGGAAGGTCCGGCGATTAACGGGGACTATGGAGGTTTCGTAATTGCTCTGGCAGCCAAACTACATGCCAATGGTAAACTGATTTCAGCAGCGCTTTCAGAAGGATATGGTGGTGCCAATGTACCTTCCTCTACTTTTGCCGCTTACGACTGGATCAATATCATGGCTTATGATGCAACAGGACCCTGGGCTCCTGGTACTCCGGGACAGCATTCTCCTTACAGCATGGCGGTTAACCAGTTTAATTATTGGACAGGAAGAGGTTTACCGGCAAGTAAAGCTATTATCGGACTTCCGTTTTACGGATATGGTTTTGGAGCTTCAGCGAATCAGGGAATTTCTTATGCGAATATCGTGAGTCAATATCCGGGAGCTGAAAACCTGGATCAGGTAGGAAATACGATTTATTATAACGGAATTCCAACCATCAAAGCCAAAACAACTTTTGCGGTTCAAAACGCGGGTGGTGTTATGATCTGGGAATTGTCACAGGATGCTGTTGGTTCAAAATCACTGTTAACAGCCGTAAACCAGGTAATTACCGGAAGTCAGCCGCCGGCAACAGGAACTTTGATTCAGGCAGAAAATTATTCGTCTATGAGTGGTGTTCAAACAGAAGCCACGACTGATACCGGAGGAGGTTTAAATGTTGGTTATGCAGATACAGGTGACTGGATGGCGTATTATAACATCAATTTTCCAACATCAGGTTCTTATGTAATTGAATACAGAGTAGCAAGCGCCGTTTCGGGAGCAAAAATATCATCGGATTTGAGCGCAGGAACAATTCAGTTAGGATCTGTTACTATTCCAAATACCGGAGGATGGCAGAACTGGCAGACGGTGACTCAAACCGTGAATGTAAATGCAGGAACGTATAATTTCGGTATCTACATTCAGAATACAGGAGTGAATCTAAACTGGTTCCGAATCACAAAATCGGGTTCCGCTTTAGCTGCTAAAACAGTTTCTCAGGAAAAAATCGAAAGCCTGACTGTCTATCCAAATCCAACAGAAGAAACACTTTTCTTTACTGCAGAGGTTTCAGGAGCAAACGTGAGTATTATAAATTCTCAGGATGGGGCAACGGTTTCTCAGCAAAAAGCCAATAACAACAGTATTGATGTTGCAGGTTTGAAAAGCGGAATCTATCTGATTTTAGTAGAAAAAGAAGGAATCAAAACAGTGAGACGTTTTATCAAGAAATAAACTTTTTATCCGGAATAATTTTAACCGCAAAGAACGCAAAGAAAAAACGGCAAGGTTCGCTAATTTTAGTTTAAGCTTTTCGAATCCTTGTGTAAACCTTAGCGTGCTTTGCCGTTAAATCACCTAGTAACCCCAAACCCTTAAATAAATTATGAAAAACAATTACAGATTTCGGTTAAGCCTTCTGGTGTGTATTGCTTTCAGCAGTTTTGCTGTAGCACAGACTTCCTTAGGTTCGAGTAAAACATTCCTGAACAATTTAAAGAAAGAACTTGTGACTTCTGCTACTTCAAAAAACACAGAAAAAACAGTTTTACTTCAGGTTTCAAATGGAAAAAAATTCAATGGGAAAATCAATTTCAAAGAGTCAAAAGCTTCAAGTGAATTTTTGATTGGAGAAATTAAGAATGTGGCAGAATCTTCTTTTTACCTTAAGGTAATGGACAAATCAACGGAAGGTCATATTATTTTCAGGAAGTCCAAAGAAGCCTACAAGTATTACTCGGATGCTCAGGGAAATGCGTATGTCGAAAAAGTGGATATCAATACGCTGGTTTGTATTGACTATAGAAATGTTCCTGAAAATACAAGTAAAACAACCGGTAAAGCAGCGGCTGCGGCAGCGATTGCACCCGCTTTACTGAATCTGCAAAGTTTACCGGGAGCGACAGGTTGTGTAATGCTGGATTTTGACGGCTATAATATGCCGGCCGGAAATCTTTGGAATAATGGTAATGCCATCAATGCCGCAGCATCAGGAATGAGCGATGCCGCTGTACAGGAACACTGGGAAGTAGTTTCTGAAGATTACAGACCTTTTAATGTAAATGTAACCACAAGTGAAGCTGTTTTTAATTCCTACCCAAGAAACAGGAGAATGCGTGTTGTAGTTACACCAACCAATACAGCTGCTCCGGGAGCCGGAGGTGTGGCTTATATCGGTTCTTTCAACTGGGATAATGATGTGCCATGCTGGGTATTTATCACTTCAGGAAAATCAGGAGGTGATGCTTCGGCGCATGAAGTCGGACATACTTTTGACTTAGGTCATGACGGCCGTACCAATCCGGTGGAAGGTTATTTCCTTGGAATCGACGGAACTTCATGGGCACCAATTATGGGTGCCGGATATTACAGACCTGTCGTACAATGGAGTAAAGGTGAATATAATTATGCTGATAATAAACAGGATGATGTGGCTACGATTGCAGGTGCAAAATTTGGTGTGGGATACAGAGGTGATGATTATGGTAATACCACAGCTTCTGCAGCTACATTGGACTATAATGGAAGCGGAGCAATCAACCAGAAAAACGGATTAATTTCAAGTGAGGCAGATTACGATTTCTTTGCATTCACAACAGGCGGTGGAAATGTTTCGATCAATGCCAACACGGTCAGCAGACACGGAAACCTTCATCTTTTGATCCGGTTATACAATTCAGCCGGAGCGGAGATGGGAACGTATTGGAATTCTGATCCTTTTGCCTTGAATGCTGCTATGAATGTAAACTTACCGGCCGGTAAATATTTTATTGGTGTTGATGGTAGCGGAGCAGGAAATGCGGGTTACGGAGGTTATTCGGCGTATGGTTCTATCGGTAGTTATTCGATTACAGGTACAATCCCACCGGGAGGAAATATAGCTTCATCAACAGATGTTATCACGGTTTACAAAGATTGTAATTATACCGGATTTTCGGGAGGATTGACTATTGGAGATTATAATATGGCACGTCTGAATGCTTTGGGTGTTTTAAATGATGATGTTTCTTCACTTCGGATCACTCAGGGATTTCAGGCTATTTTATATCAGGATGATAATTTTACAGGAGCTTCAACAGTAATTAATTCGGATAATTCCTGTCTGAATGCAACCTGGAATGATAAAGTAACTTCAATCCGTGTAATCGCAAACGGAACGACTTCTTTAGGAAATGTAACCTACTTTTTGCAAAACAGAAACAGCGGTTTAAACATGGATGTCTGGAGTGCAAGCACAGCCAATGGAGCGAATGTTGCACAGGGTGCGGTAAATACCGGAAATAATCAAAAGTTTACGTTTACACATTTGGGTGATGGTCTGTATAAAATTATCGCCAACCACAGCGGATTATCATTAGATGTAAATGGTTTTAATACGGCCAACGGTGCCAATGTGGAGCAATATCCGTATAACGGAACAACCAACCAACAGTTCATTTTAGTGTCCACAGGCGATGGGTTTTACAAGATTGTTGCCCGTCACAGCGGAAGAATCGTTGAGGTTGCTGGAGCAAGCACGGCAAATGGTGCCAATGTACAGCAATGGGACAATAACAACCAGACTTGCGGACAATGGAAACTGATTGCCACAACAACGGCACAAACTTCAACATTGATTCAGGCAGAAGATTATGCTTCTATGAGCGGAATTCAGGTGGAGGCTACAACAGATACCGGTGGAGGTTCGAATGTTGGTTACACGGAAACAGGCGACTGGATTGCGTACAATAACATCAGTTTTCCAACAACCGGTTCGTATTTGATTGAATACAGAGTAGCAAGCGGTGTTACTGGTGGTAAATTATCTTCAGATTTAAATGGAGGAACCATTTTACTGGGAAATGTTGATGTACCAAATACCGGAGGATGGCAAAACTGGCAAACAGTAACCCAGACGGTAAGTGTAAATGCAGGAACTTATAGTTTTGGAATTTACATTCAGAATACGGGGATGAATATCAACTGGATCAGAATCACGAAAGTGGGTGCGGGAGCTCCGGCAGCTTCGTCAACAATTGCTGCTGAAGAATCTGAAACGGTAGTGTTGAATGTATATCCAAATCCGACTTCAGATGTATTGTTTTTTACAACAGATGTAACAGGAGGAAATATAAGTGTAGTAGATGCTCAAACCGGCGGTTTGGTTACCGCACAGAAAGTCAGTGATAGCAGCCTGAATGTTTCGGGTTTGAAAACCGGAATTTATTTGGTTGTTTTTGAAAAAGACGGCAAAAAGACGGTGAAACGTTTTATAAAAAAATAAGTTTTCTGATAATTTTGAAAGGCTGCCGGTATTGGCAGCCTTTTTTTATTCGTAAATTTTGGCTTAAGTAAAAGCTAAAATTGAAGGTTAATTGTTTTTCCTTTATTTTCCAGAGTAATTTCGGTTGTATTACTTTCAGAAGGGGTTTGGGTTGGATACCAATTCCGATTTGGTTGTACAATAATCAGTAAACCTTCGTCATCTCCAATTGCAGAAAAAAGTTCACTATTAGAATTTTTGGAAAAGAAATTCAATCCATATCCCGTTATTAATTCATTTCCCAATTCCAACGGATTTTCATTGACTATTCCAATTTCACTAATGTTCAAAATCGATTTGGAACTGAATGTTTCAGTTTGTCTGTTATTGAGATCATGTCGGGCAATAAATTCTAATAAATTGCCATTATTATCGTAGAAATAAACGGTGTTGGCATTCCAATTTTCGAAATTTGCAATTACATTTTTATCTTCAATAGTAATTAAATCTACTTTGTTTTTGCACCACTCAATGGCTTCATCAAGTTTGTTTTCAGGAATATTAAAAGCAAAATGGTAGATAGAATCAAATTGGGGATTTTCCACGAATTTCAAAATAGAATTCCCTGCCTGAACCGTAACGGATTCGTTACTTTTTTCCAGAATCAAAAGTCCTAATATATCTTTATAAAATGCTTTAGTTGTTTCAATATTGTTTGTTGTAATCTGTATGTGTTCTAATTTCATGTTGGTATTTTTTAAATAATAAGAAAACCTCTTTTCGTTTAAAATAAATTTAGAAAATGATAGAAATCTTTTAAACGGATAATCATTTGATAGTTCGATGAAAG
>JBDTNT010000190.1:0-7113 GCA_039933615.1 Flavobacterium sp.
GTGCACTGTGATCACCTTATTCAGGCAAAAGTTGATGCTGTAACTGATTTGGCAAGAGCAAAAACACAAAGTAACGAGGTTTTCGATTTTTTATCGTCAGTTTCTAATAAATATGGAATTGGTTTCTGGAAACCGGGAGCTGGAATTATTCACCAGGTAGTACTTGAAAATTATGCATTCCCCGGTGGAATGATGATTGGAACCGATTCTCACACTGTAAACGCAGGTGGATTAGGAATGGTAGCTATTGGTGTTGGTGGAGCTGATGCTGTAGATGTTATGTCGGGTATGGCCTGGGAATTGAAATTTCCTAAATTAATCGGAGTAAAATTAACGGGTAAATTATCAGGCTGGACTGCTCCGAAAGATGTTATCCTAAAAGTGGCTGGTATTCTTACTGTAAAAGGTGGTACAGGTGCTATTGTAGAATATTTTGGAGAAGGTGCTACTTCCATGTCCTGTACAGGAAAAGGTACGATTTGTAACATGGGTGCTGAAATTGGAGCTACAACTTCAACTTTTGGTTATGATGATTCTATGAGCCGTTACCTGCGTTCTACAAACAGAGCCGATGTTGCTGATGCTGCAGATAAAGTAGCTCCTTACCTTACTGGTGACCCGGAAGTATACGCTAACCCGGAACAATATTTTGATCAGGTTATCGAAATCAACTTAACGGAATTAGAGCCACACTTAAACGGTCCTTTTACACCGGATTTAGCGACGCCAATTTCTAAAATGAAAGAAACAGCAATCAAAAATAACTGGCCATTACAAATTCAGGTTGGTTTAATTGGTTCATGTACAAACTCCTCTTACGAAGATATTTCGCGTGCAGCTTCTTTGGCCAGACAGGTTTCTGCTAAAAACTTAAAAGTTAAATCTGAATTTACAATTACTCCAGGTTCAGAAGTAGTTCGTTCTACTATCGAAAGAGATGGATTTATTGAAACTTTCCATAAAATTGGAGCAACGGTTTTTGCTAACGCTTGCGGACCATGTATTGGTATGTGGGACAGAGACGGAGCAGAGAAAGAAGAAAGAAATACAATCGTTCACTCTTTCAACCGTAATTTCTCAAAACGTGCAGATGGTAATCCAAATACTTTAGCTTTCGTTGGTTCCCCGGAATTGGTAACCGCTATGGCTATTGCAGGAGATTTAGGTTTCAATCCATTAACAGATACATTAATCAACGAAGATGGAGAAGAAGTAATGCTTGAAGCTCCAACAGGAGATGAACTTCCTGCAAAAGGTTTCTATGCCGAAGATCCAGGTTTTCAGGCTCCGGCTGCAGATGGGTCAGGAGTTCAGGTTGCCGTAGATCCGGCATCTGAGCGTTTACAATTATTAGCGCCGTTTGATGCCTGGGATGGTAAAAATATTACAGGTGCTAAACTGTTGATCAAAGCATTCGGAAAATGTACTACCGATCACATTTCTATGGCTGGACCATGGTTACGTTTCCGTGGACACTTAGATAATATTTCTAACAATATGTTGATTGGTGCCGTAAATGCATTCAACCAAAAAACAAATTCAGTTAAGAATCAATTAACCGGAGATTACGATGCAGTCCCTGCTGTAGCCCGTGCATACAAAGCGGCTGGAGTTCCATCAATAGTTGTGGGAGATCACAATTATGGTGAAGGTTCTTCTCGTGAGCATGCTGCAATGGAGCCACGTTTCTTAGGTGTTAAAGCGGTATTGGTAAAATCTTTTGCCCGTATCCACGAGACAAACCTTAAAAAACAAGGTCTTTTAGGATTGACATTTGCGAACGAAGCAGATTATGATAAAATTCAGGAAAACGATACAATTAACTTTACTGATTTAGTTGATTTCGCTCCGGGAAAACCATTGTCAATAGAATTTGTCCATGCAGATGGTGCTAAAGATATTATCCTTGCAAACCATACTTACAACGCAGGTCAGATTGGCTGGTTCGTTGCAGGTTCAGCATTAAATTTAATCGCTGCAGGAAAAGCTTAATTTTTTAAGTTTAACTATATATTACCAAAAGCGCTCTGTGAAAACAGGGCGTTTTTTATTAGAAGCTGTTCCTGCTGTCCGCTGTATCTTTTGTTTTTTAAAGGAAAAAACAAAAGGATGCCGCTCCCATCAGGGCTAGGGCACTTGTTTTCAATAGAAATTTTGATTTGTTAGAATAAGCAGAATAAGACTAAAATTAATTTATAGAATTTTGATTCTATTTGGTTGTGTCGTCTCAAATTCCTCAATAGAAATACTGTATACATTTGCTGAGGGTACTTTTGAATATTCATTTTCAATAAGGCCTCCGAGGATGTACAATTTGTTATGATCATAATACAGGGCAGAAGCTTTGAGCTCCAATTCAACTATATATTCTTTTAAAACTTTTGATTTTATATCATAAATGTACATTTTCCGATCCTCAAAAAAGTATAATAGATTCTCATGATTTGTGATTGCGGGTTTCTCTAATCCATTAAACAATTCGCCTTCTGTTGTCCATTTTTCAGTATTCAAATCATAAGTTTCAATCTTGGAAACAGGTTTTCCATTATTTCCTCCAATTAGATAAATCTTATCAGCAACCAGAATTCCGGTTGCTTCTTTGGCAATTGGCATATTGGTAAGTTCATACCAAAATCCGGAAGTGATGTTGTATAAATGGACTTTATTGGTAAATTCCTTTTTTTTATTTTCGGCATTCATTTTTACAGAACCTCCCATAATGATAATATTGTCCTTATAAGTAAAAGAAGCGGAATTTGCTGCCTGATGCGGATTTGTTTTGTCAATCGTAATCGTTTGATTGGCTATGTCAAAAACTTCTATCTGATCTTCAAGATATTCAAATTTTCCATTTGCAGAAGATCTTTTTCCGCCTATTACATAAATGGTATTATTGTAATAATTGAGGCTATGGTAAGCTCTTTTTTTAAATTTTAATTCAGAGTCATTCCAGGAATCTGTTTTGATATCATAAACAAATAATTTGTCTTTGTAGAGCTGCAGGGTATTTTGTGACCGGAGTTCGTCCAGATAATCCTTTAAAGTGAAATCAGGTTTTTTGTATTTGATTTTTTTAAAAGCATCGGAGTCAAAAGAAGCATCGCCGCCAATGATGTAAATTTTATCATCTGTTAAAAGTGATCCAAATGAGGAAAGCGGATATTTTATCGATGTCAGTTTACTAAAGTCAAGCTTCGGTTTCAGTTTTAATTTTTGATTGGCAACAATCGTTAATCCGGAAAGATTTTCAATGCTCTCCGAAAGGGAAACTGTGAAGTTTAGTTTTTTTAATTCATCGAAATGGAATGCTGCAGTGGTAAAACCAATATGAGAAAATTCAATACTATCATTTTCTCTAAATCCAGAAGGAAGTTTTAGGCTGAATTCTCCTTTTGCATTAGTTCGCGTTTCAGTTCCGTTTTGACGTAAAAATACAGTAGTATTTTCAATTGGAGTGTAGTCTGTTTTAGACGTTACAATGCCCTTGACATTTTGAGAAATACAAAAAAAAGGGAAACATAATAATAGTAGAAAATTCCCCTTCATTTTTTTTATTAAGATTTCAGTGATATAAAAGTAGTTTTTTTATATGAATTTGTTTTAAATAAGGTCGTTTAAATTGCAGAATTGTTAATTAGAGCAAAAATGACTGTTAAAAAATTGGCTTTTTTACTTAAAAAAGTTAAATTCGCTTTATGAGTATAAAAGTTGTGTTTTAACCTAACTGAAACATAAACTTTCGAATGAAAAAATCCCCAAATATGATTTTTAGATTAACTGTAGTATTGTTCTTTTTTAGTTTAAGTGTTTTTTCTCAGGATAAATACATAAGGCATACTATCTCAAAAGGAGATAATTTAAGCGTAATTGCTAAAAAGTACGGTGTAAAAACAAAGGATATTACAGAAGCAAATCCTAATGCACCTAAAATTTTAAAACTGAATTCAGTTTTACTGATTCCTAATAAAAATCAGACGGTAGCGGTAAAGACAATTGAGACTCCTGTAAATAATGTGCCTGGATCGCACGAAGTTCTTGCTAAAGAAACACTGTGGGGGATTTCAAAAAAATATAATGTTTCAGTTGAGGATTTAAAAAGGGTAAATCCGCTTTTAGAAACGGAAGGTTTAAAAATAGGACAGCAGATTAATATTCCATCGAATATAATTGCAGAATCGGAAAAGCCTGTTGAAAATAGTGATAAACCTGAAGATGTTGAAGTATCAAGAGAGGTCCAGCGAAAAGAGACCAAATATGCAATTGCAAAAGAATTTGGAATATCTGTAGCAGAATTAGAAAAACAGAATCCCTCAATAAAAAAGAAATTAAGTGTTGGTTACCTACTTAAGATACGTACTTCTAAAGAAAAGGCAGATGCCCTGCAAGCTCTAAAACAAACTCCTGAAATAATAAAAGATTCAATATTCAATCCTAATGTGATTGCTGAAAATTCAACTGTTGCAAATGACACATCCACGGTTATCAGAGTGGAAAATCATTTAGATTTAATTAATCAGCTTATTGAAAGTGCCATTCAGAATATTGGAATTCGTTATCGTTCAGGCGGAACTACAAGGGCAGGTTTTGATTGTTCCGGTTTAATGATTTCAACTTTTAATGGTTTTGATATCAGGCTGCCAAGAAGCTCTATCGAGCAATCTCGTATTGGAATGAAAGTCAGTGCCATTGAAGCCCAAAAAGGAGATTTGATTTTCTTTAAAACCAATGGAAGGAGTCATATCAATCACGTGGGAATGGTTGTAGAAGTAGCCGATGGTGAAATTAAATTTGTTCATTCTTCAACTCATGGCGGAGTTATGATTTCTTCAACTAAAGAAGCTTACTACGGAAGGAATTTTTCTCAGGTAAATCGTGTTTTACAATAATTAAATGTGTCATGCATTTATATGAATTGATTTTTTAAACTCTTCAATAGGTAATGGTTTGTTTAAAAATCCGGTAACATAATTATTTTCACTTATTTTTTTTATTTCATCCGAATCCAGAGTGGATGAAAGTACATAAATCTGAGTTGCTTTTTTTAATTCATCACTTAATTTATCGTACGCATTCAGAAATTCAAAACCATTCATAACAGGCATTTGAATATCTAATAAAATAATCAACTGATACAAATCCTGATGTGTAGATAGCCATTGAATAGCCTCACTTCCATTATTTGTAATGTTTAGTTCTGTGTCTGTTACATCGAGAGCCTTTTTTAATAGTTGCGTAATAACTAGCTGATCGATCAGATTGTCTTCAATTAATAAAAATACTGGTTTAAGTTCCATTTGAGTTTGGTATTGTTACAATAAATTTACTTCCAATAGTATTTTCTGAGGTGACATAAATATTCCCTCTAATATTTTCGACTGCTTCTTTTACAATATAAAGGCCTAATCCTGAGCCTTTATTCTTGTTGGTTCCAAAGTACATTTCAAAAATATGTTCTTTGAATTCATCTTTAATTCCAATTCCGTTATCCGATATTTCAATTTTATTAAAACCATCAGCAATATAGGTCTTAATGGAAATAAACATTTCCTGTTTGCTGTTATCGGCATATTTTATTGCGTTTGAAAGTAAATTTGAGATGATGATTTTCAAGCGTAAATTATCACTTTGAATACGATCTATTAATATTTCTTTTTTTATTTCAATACGTTGGGCATTTTCTATATGCATTAATTGAGACAGAGCTTCGTCAAATAATTCCCGAAGACTTACCGGTTCAATAATTATTTGCTTGCGTTTGTTTTTAGAATAATCAATAATGTCACTAATAAACTGATCCTGTCTGACAAGGCTTTGGTGCATTAGACTTAAATAATTCCTGATTTGATCAATATTGTCTTCCAATTGTGTAATCTCAATTAGTCCTTGTAAGGAAGTTATGGGAGATCTCAAATCGTGTGATGCGCTATAAACAAAGCGATCAAGCTCATGATTTACCACTATTAGATTTTCATTTTTAATTTCGATTTCTTTTTTAGAAGTCAGGAGTCTTTTTACCATTATTGAATAATACCAACTTACGCTACAGATAATAATCAGAATAAAAAAGATATTTGTAATAGTTAAGAGCGTTCTTATTTTCCTGGTCCCTTCTCCAAGTGTATTAGAAAAGTTGCGTTCGTTAATGGTAAGTTTGTCGCTTATATGACTTATTTGGTCTAAATATTTTTGCTGATCATACGTTGTCAGGATATTTCGTTTGATTTTTGCATTGATTTGTGTTCCCGTGATAAATAATTCATTGATTAATTTATCGCCTTGTTCCCATTCGTAAATTGCTTTTGCTAAAAAAGGAATCTTTTTAAAATTGACAAATAGCCAAACAAGATCATCAATATCGTCCTGGTGATTTCGTCCTGTTAAAAAACCTTTTCGGGCAACTTTATTGTCGCCTGCTTTCAGAAGTGTTTGTCGGGCAATGCCATCGCCCTGAGGGACTTTTAATTCTTCATTATACAATTTCCATTGTTCCGGTTCCTGGGTATACAGATAAGTAATAAGATGTCTTGATGCGTCTTTTTGACCTTTTGAATAATGTGATTCACCATTTATATACGCTCTGTTGGCAGATAGTATTTTAATGGTGAAAAAATTGATACAAATTAATAAAGCACAAGAAATGAATACAATCAACAATAGAATAAAAACATTAGGAAAACGTAAATTCTTTAAAATTTGGCCTTTCGACATAATTTTTTGATTTGTAGGTTAGTGTTTTGGTTTCCTGGATTTTAAGGAGCATTTATTCATATTACAACTCTATTAACAATTTTTTTTTGGGGAAGAATATTTAAAAAAAAATAAACAATTGTTAATGAAATTATGGAGTGTAAGGTTTTTTTATAATGATCAATTCAAATTTAATAAAAAAATGTAAGAGTTTTACAAATGATTTGTTTTTTCTTGTTAATTAAATTATTATGGAAATAAAATATTTAATCACTTGATTTATAAAATTGTAAAGATGATAATTGTAGTGTTCGCTTAACGATTTTGTGAAATATAATACAATTAAACTAAAACATTTAAAATGCTATGCATTTAAAATGTTTCTATCATTATATTCAAGACTAAATATATTTTATGGTGTTATAT
>JBDTNT010000191.1:0-4292 GCA_039933615.1 Flavobacterium sp.
GTCTACGTTTAATACAGTTTGTCATTTCGACTGAAAGGAGAAATCACACTCGTATATCGTCAAAGATTGACGATTTAGATTGTGGAATTTCTAGTGCGATTTCTCGTTCCTCGAAATGACAAAAGTGAGAGAATAAAACAAACAATAAACAAAAAAATAAAAGCAAAATGACTACTATTCCCTGGCAAGACAGACCCGAAAACAGTAATGATGTAATGTGGAGATATTCTGAGAATCCTATTATTGACAGATATGCAATCCCTTCCTCAAACAGTATTTTTAATAGTGCTGTTGTACCATTTGAAGATGGATTTGCAGGTGTTTTCAGATGTGATAACAAAGCGGTACAAATGAATATTTTTGCCGGTTTCAGTAAAAATGGTATCGATTGGGACATCAACCATGAACCGATTGTAATGCAGTCAGGAAATACGGAAATGATTGAATCGGCTTATAAATACGATCCGCGTGTTGTATTTATCGAAGACCGTTACTGGATTACGTGGTGTAACGGTTACAACGGACCAACCATTGGTATTGGTTATACTTTTGACTTTAAGGAATTTTTTCAGTGTGAAAATGCCTTTTTGCCTTTCAACAGAAACGGGGTTTTATTTCCACAAAAAATAAACGGAAAATACGCGATGTTAAGCCGCCCAAGTGATAACGGACATACGCCTTTTGGAGATATCTGGATCAGCTACAGTCCTGATATGAAATATTGGGGAGAACACAGACTGGTCATGAAACCAAGCCCTTTCGAACAAAGCGCATGGCAATGTACTAAAGTTGGAGCAGGACCAATTCCGATTTTAACAGAAGACGGATGGTTAATGATTTACCACGGGGTTATCAATACCTGTAATGGTTTCCGTTACGCAATGGGAGCAGCCTTACTGGAAACAGACGCACCGGACCAGATAAAATACAGAACACAACCTTACTTATTAGGACCTGCCGAGACTTACGAAATGGTAGGAGATGTAGCAAATGTCGTTTTCCCATGTGCTGCTTTACACAGTGTAGAAGAAGACAAATTAGCCGTTTATTACGGAGCTGCAGATACGGTGGTAGCAATGGCATTTGGTAAACTAAGCGAGGTAATACAATTTACAAAAGATAACAGTTTATAAAAAATGACGCAGTATAAAAATAAGTTATTAGCAGTAATTACAGGGTGTTTCTCTTTGTTTGGTTTTGCTCAGTCAGGCAAGGGGATTACCCCTAAAACTTATGTGGCGTCAAAAACAGAAAACCCAATTGTGATTGATGGAGATGATTCAGATGCTTCCTGGAATAAAGCAGAATGGACAGCCCTTTTTGAAGATATCGAAAACAACCAAAAACCAAAATATGGCACAAAAGTTAAAATGCTCTGGGATGAAACCAATTTTTATATCTTGGCAAAGCTTGACGAACCACATGTCTGGGCAAATTTAAAACAGCGCGATACGATTATTTTTTACAACAATGATTTTGAAGTTTTTATTGACCCCGACAGCGACACTTTTAATTATTACGAATTAGAAATTAATGCATTAAATACAGCCTGGGATCTGTTTTTGTCAAAACCATACAGAGAAAATGATAATGTTGTTTTGAATGACTGGAATATTCCGGGCCTGAAATCGGCGGTAAAAATCAAAGGAACGCTTAATAACCCAACCGATACTGATGAAGGATGGGTATTAGAAATAGCAATTCCCTGGGCATCTTATAAAACGTCTTACTTCGATAAAAATGTACCCATAGATAAATTCTGGCGCGTAAATTTTTCGAGAGTAAACTGGCAGCACACCGTAACAGATAAAGGTTACGAACGCAAAAAAGGTGCAGACGGAAAATTTTTACCGGAGTACAACTGGGTTTGGTCGCCAATGGGAGTAATCAATATGCATGAACCCGAAAAATGGGGTTATGTTTATTTTTCTTCGAAAGAAGGAAAAGACAGTTTTACAATTCCACAGGAAGAAAAAGTAAGATGGGAATTGTATACGCTCTACAGAGCACAAAAAGAATATTATCAAAAGCATAAAACATGGGCAGTATCTTTGGCAAATCTGACTAAAGGAGTGATCAGTGTTGACAATAAAGTTTTAAAACCGAAACTTGAAAATCACGCTGCCGGATTTAATATTTCAGTAAAAAGCCCATTTTCTGAGAAAACATTAATTATCAGAGAAGATGGCAAAATTATAACCAACTAAAAAAACGATGAGACTACCAAAACTACCAAAACTATTACTTTTTTTACTGGCCTTAAGTATTGTTTCCTGTGCCAAAAAAGAAGAGACAAATTTTAAATTTGGTGTCTGGATTACCGCCGATGCCAAAAGGACAGATGCAGATTACGCAAAAGAATTTAAAAAATATAAAGACGGTGGGATCGATGAGGTTTTGATCAACACCAATACAGACCCAAAACTATTAGAAAGATTAGTTCCAATAGCTAAAGAAAAAGGACTAAAAGTACACGCCTGGATTATGGCGATGAACCGCCCGAATGATTCTGTAGCCTTAAAGCACCCGGATTGGTATCAGGTAAGCAAAGAGGGGAAATCCTGTTTTGACAATCGTCCGTACGTAGATTATTACCAATGGCTGTGTCCGACAAAAAAAGAATCCAGAAATCACGTTTTAGGTTTGGTTGAAGGTCTGGCAAAAGTAAAAGGAATCGAAAGTGTACATTTAGATTACATTCGTTTCCCGGACATCTTTTTACCGATCAGTTTACTTCCGAAATACAATTTGGTACAGGATGAAGAATTGCCACAGTTTGATTTCTGTTACTGTGATGCCTGCGTAAGCAAATTTGAAAAAGAACACCATAAAAATCCAAAAACAAGCCATAATACATCCATCGATATGGAGTGGAAAAACTTCAGGCTGAATGCCGTAAAAGCAGTAGTTGACGATGCTTATGAAATTGCTCATAAACACCATGTAAAACTAACAGCAGCTGTATTTCCTTATCCTGAAATGGCAGATCACATGGTACGCCAGCGTTGGGACAAATGGAATATCGATGAGGTGTACCCTATGATTTACCATAGTTTTTATGATGAGGAAATTGACTGGGTTGGGTATGCTACAAAACAAGGTGTTGCTGATTTACAAGGAAAAAAGACAAAAATTAATACAGGGATTTACATTCCGGGATTAAAATCGGACAAGGAATTAAAAGAAGCAATTTTACTGGCAAAAGACAACGGAGCAACAGGTGTTTCCTTCTTTGACGGAAATGCTTTGTCTGACAGTAATTTAAAAACTATTAAAGAGACAAAAGCCAGTTTAAAATAATATATTTCCAGTAAATTTCACTTAAAAAGTAAACAGATGTCAAACAGAAGAGATTTTATAAAAAAAACAACTTTGGGCACACTTGCCATAAGTTCGGTTTTAGGCTATAGCGGATTTGCAAAAGATAAAGAAGAGAACGTAGAAAATCCGGCAAAAAAGCAAAAAAAACCTGTTATAATTTCGACATGGAATCATGGTTTACCTGCCAATCAGGAAAGCTGGAAAGAATTAAAAGCCGGAAAATCAGCTTTAGACGCCATAGAAGCTGGTATGAAAATTCCTGAAGCAGATCCGAATATCCGCAGTGTTGGTTATGGAGGATATCCGGATCGCGAAGGGAAAGTAACTCTGGACGCCTGTATCATGGATCACAACAGTAACTGTGGATCTGTTTGTTTTCTGCAGGGTATTATGCACCCTATTTCGGTAGCAAAAAGAGTGTTGCAGAATACTCCCCACGTTATGCTGGCCGGACAGGGAGCGCTTCAGTTTGCATTATCAGAAGGTTTTAAAGAAGAAAACTTACTGACACCGGAATCTGAAAAAGACTGGAAAAAATGGCTGGAAGATTCCAAATACAAGCCCGTGATTAATATTGAAAATCACGATACAATAAGCATGCTAATGTTAGATCAGGATGGAAATCTTGCCGGAGGCTGTACAACAAGTGGCGCCGCCTGGAAAATGCACGGTCGTGTCGGTGATTCCCCAATAATCGGCGCAGGTCTTTTTCTGGACAATGAAGTCGGCGCTGCTGCAGCAACTGGATTAGGCGAAGCCGTAATCAGAACCGCAGGAAGTGCAATGGTAGTAGAATTAATGCGTCAGGGAAAATCTCCTTTTGATGCCTGTAAAGAAATTACAGAGCGCATTTACAACAAGCACAAAAACCATAAGGACATGGAATATCTGCAGGTCGGATTTATTGCCCTGAATAAAAATGGTGAACATGCAGGTTACAGTTTAAGATCTGGATTTAATTATGCCGTTTC
>JBDTNT010000192.1:0-4262 GCA_039933615.1 Flavobacterium sp.
TAGGACAAGGTTTATCTGTAGCTCTTGGTGCTGCTCAGGCAAAAAAATTAAATGGCGACAATCATATCGTTTATACTTTGCACGGAGATGGTGAATTGCAAGAAGGTCAAAACTGGGAAGCAATCATGTATGCTTCTGCCAAAAAAGTAGACAATATTATTTCAACAATTGATCTTAACGGAAAACAAATCGACGGAACAACTGACGAAGTTTTACCAATGGGAAGTATTCGCGCTAAATTTGAAGCTTTTGACTGGGACGTTCTTGAAATTAAAGAAGGAAACAATATCGATGCTATACTCGCAGGTTTGACTGATGCAAAATCAAGAACCGGAAAAGGAAAACCAGTTTGTATTTTATTACACACTGAAATGGGTAACGGAGTTGATTTTATGATGCATACGCATGCTTGGCACGGAAAAGCGCCAAACAATGAGCAATTGGAAAATGCATTAGCTCAAAACTATACTGCAACTCAAAGCGATTATTAAAAAAGCCATAAGCTTTAAGCAGTAAGCTTCACGCCTATTGCCTACCACTTATTGCGTACAGCAAAAAAACAAAAATGAAAAAATATACAAATACAGGAAGTAAAGATACCCGTTCAGGTTTTGGAGCGGGAATGACTGAATTAGGTCAAAAAAACGAAAATGTTGTAGCACTTTGTGCAGATTTAATTGGTTCATTAAAATTTGATGATTTCAAAAAAAATCACCCTGAACGTTTTTTCCAGATTGGTATCGCCGAAGCAAATATGATTGGTATTGCTGCAGGTTTAACAATCGGAGGGAAAATTCCATTTACAGGAACTTTTGCTAACTTTTCAACAGGAAGAGTTTACGATCAAATTCGTCAGTCTGTAGCTTACTCTGATAAAAATGTAAAAATCTGTGCTTCCCACGCTGGTTTAACACTTGGTGAAGACGGAGCAACACACCAAATCCTTGAAGATATTGGTTTAATGAAAATGTTACCGGGAATGACTGTAATCAATACTTGCGATTACAATCAGACTAAAGCAGCTACTCTTGCATTGGCAGACCACCATGGCCCTGCTTATTTACGTTTTGGACGTCCGGTTGTAGCCAACTTCACTCCTGCTGACGAGCCTTTCGTAATCGGAAAAGCAATCTTATTAAATGAAGGTACTGATGTTACAATTGTAGCAACAGGACATTTAGTATGGGAAGCCCTTATCGCTGCTGAAGCTCTAGAAGCAAAAGGAATTTCTGCTGAAGTAATTAACATCCATACCATTAAACCTCTTGACGAAGACGCCATTCTAAAATCTTTGGCTAAAACTAAATGTGTTGTGACTGCAGAAGAGCACAACATTCTTGGAGGTCTAGGAGAAAGCATTTCAAGAGTATTAGCTTTAAACACTCCGGCACCACAAGAATTTGTAGCTGTAAACGATAGTTTTGGTGAGTCTGGAACTCCAGAACAATTAATGGACAAGTACAAGTTAAACAACCAGGCAATTGTTGAAGCTGTAGAAAGAGTTATTAAAAGAAAATAATTTAGATTTTCTACTTTATACAAAAAAACCTCGAAAGTAAATTTCGAGGTTTTTTTGTATTGTATTAATTTATCTAGTAACCCGTTCCGGAATGGTATTTTTTATCAAGATGCAATCTCAATCTGGAAGGGTCTGTATAATCTTCAGGCAGCGCTGTTCTTGGATTTGTTGATGATTCCAGCTTATCAGGGTCAACTAAAGGTCCCGTAAATTTTCTAGGAATACCTCTTGGTTCTGTCTCATCAACATTTGGTGTATTCGGATTATCGACTACAGGTGAATAAGGGAAATATTTACTTAATCCGTAGTTAACACCATTTACGATTCCAACCTGAGTAGTTGGTTTAGTGATTTCAAGTAAAGTCGTAAATCCATCCCCGTCATCATCAACATCAATAAAATCAGCAAGACCATCACCATCTGTATCATCAAATAAAGTAGTAGGCGGAGTTGGGTATTTTGTTGTGTTTCTAAAATCATAAAGATAACCATCCTTATTTATATCTTCCTCAAAATCAAAGACACCATCAAAATCATGATCTAATCTCTGTAGACCTAACAATTTAAAACTAAATACTAAGCAAGAATAAGCTGGTATATCTGTCTGTCCGGAACCATAGTATGCTAATCCGGAAGGTAAAAACATTACACCTGCTCCGTAATTATCATAAGTTATGGTACCACTGCCATCGGATGCAATTGTAGAAGTACCTGTTTTAAACTTAGGAAAAATTTCCGACCATCCTTCAATTACAGATGTAGTCGTATAAGGTTCAAGTCCAAAATCCCTGGCCACCCCATAAGAAGTGTCAAAAACATTCCCATTTAATGTATTTCCTGAATAGGAAGCAGAAATCCTATCATAATTACAAGGAGACTGACCTGTACCTTGTCTTAAAATCAAATAATAGACCTTATAATTAACATCATTACTGTAAACATCTCTTGATTCTAAAACATAATCTTTTTGATCCCAAATAGAAAGCTGAGTACCACCAGCCGGAATCTTAGATATCTTAATATCGTAAGTAGCAGAAACACTTTCGATATAATTACTCTTTAAATATTTCATAATTGAATCACTATCAGCTTTATATTGTTCCTTATAATCTCTTAAAGGAACTATTTCCGCATCATCATCATCTTTTTTATTACAAGAAACTATAGCAATACCCGCAAGTAATAAAATAAAATAATATTTAAATTTATTCATTATTCTTAATTTTTTAGGTGCGCAAGATACAATATTGATTTATTTTTGTAAAGAATTTAACTTCTATTTTAGAAAAATTATGAGAATAGATAAATACTTGTGGTGTGTACGTTATTATAAGACCCGAAATATGGTTACTGAAGCCTGCAAAAAAAACCACGTAACTGTAAATGGACAGGTTGCAAAACCGTCAAAAGAAGTTTTCGCTACTGACAGAATTACTTTTAGAAAAGACCAGATTACACAAATTATAACCGTACTCGACATTCCGGAAAGCCGTGTTGGAGCAAAACTTGTTGATATATACCGTAAAAACGAAACACCGGCTGAAGCTTATGCCCATTTAGAATTATTAAAACTATCTAAAGAACATTATCGTAAAAGCGGAACCGGAAGACCTACCAAAAAAGACAGAAGGGACATTGACGAATATGGCAATGAAATTTTTGACGAGGAAGAGGAAATATAAAATCCAAATTTTTTAAATCCCAAATTCCAATGCTGAGTTATTTTGGAATTTGGAATTTCGAATATTGGAATTTAAACCACTAAATATGTATTTTAGCAAAAAAAAACATCATGAACAAGAACATCATCTTAACGAATCAGGAAATCGAACATAAAATAAAACGCATTGCGTACCAAATTTACGAGACTTTTGTTGATGAGGATGAAGTTGTAATTGCCGGAATAGCCTCTAACGGCTCTGTTTTTGCTCAAAAACTCGCCGAAGCCTTAGGCAATATCTCAACTCTTAAGGTTTCTCTTTGTGAAGTAAGAGTAGACAAGCAAAATCCACAGCTGCCGATACAAACGTCTTTATCTGCCAGCGAATACGCTAATAAAGGATTAGTACTTGTAGATGATGTCTTAAACTCTGGCACTACTTTAATATATGCAGTTCGTCATTTCTTAGACGTTCCGCTTAAGAAATTCAAAACGGCAGTACTTGTAGACAGAAACCATAAAAAATACCCTGTAAAAGCCGACTTTAAAGGAATCTCTCTTTCAACATCATTATTAGAGCATGTCCAGGTTGTTTTTGACGAAAATGGCGATGATTATGCTTTTTTAAGCTAACAGCGCTATAATATCCTGAACCGTTTCTTCGACTGACTTACCATCAACCGAAACTTTATGTTGCGCGTGGTGGTAATAAAAGCTTCTGTCGAACAAATGTTTTGCAATAAACTCTCTCATTTCTTCTTCATTCATATTAGCAATCAAGGGGCGCTTGCTTTTGTTATGAATTAATCTGTTATATAAAGTCTCTATTGAAGCTTTTAAATAAATTGAATTAACATCCTCTCTTTTTAATAATTCGTGATTATTGGCATAGCACGGCGTTCCTCCGCCTAAACCAATTATGCTTTTTTCTGAAGATTGAAGCAATTCTACAAAAATTTCATGCTCTAATTTTCGAAAATAAATCTCACCATGCTGTTCAAAAATCTCATTTATCGATAAATTTGCTTTTTTTTCGATACATTTATCTAAATCGAGAAACGGAATATTTGTAATTTTTGACAA
>JBDTNT010000193.1:0-9829 GCA_039933615.1 Flavobacterium sp.
GGAATGACCAAAAAAGAAATTGCTTCAAAATTAGATGAAATTATAGAATTTTCAGGTTGCGAACGTTATATAGATACACCTGTTAAAAGATATAGTTCTGGAATGACCGTTCGTTTGGCTTTTGCAGTAGCTGCTTTTTTAGAACCTGAAATTTTAGTTATTGACGAGGTTTTAGCTGTTGGAGATGCAGAATTTCAAAAGAAGGCAATTGGTAAAATGCAGGATATCTCAAAAGGCGAGGGAAGAACAGTTTTATTTGTAAGCCACAATATGGCCGCAGTAAAAAGCCTGTGTACAAAAGGTATTATTTTAGAACACGGAAAAGTTGTTTTTGAAGGTGAGATAGAAAATGCTGTAAGTTACTATCTCGGCGGTGATGCTCAAACACTGAATTTAAAATCATTTGGAAAGGAATATGACTTTCCAATTTTTAAATTAAATGAAATCTCGTTACATAATTTAGGAAAAAGTTTAGATGACGTATTATTAGAAAATGAGTTAATTATTCTTAATACAAAACTTGATATAAAAGCAAAGGACGCGCATAGATATCACATAACGTATCATTTGTATAATGAAATGGGGGAGTCAATGTTTTCATTTTCAAACGCTGGATCATTTGCTTTAAAAAAAGGGTTAAATAATATCTTATGTAGTTTTCCTGCATCTTTTTTTCAATCAGGACAATACTTTTTATCTCTGTTTATTATTGAAGATTCCAGACAGGCAATTTTTGTTGAAAATGATATAGTTTCTTTTACGGTTGTTGATTCAGGCAGAGAGTTAGGGACTTATATGGGGAGGGAACCCGGATATATAAGACCGCAATTTGAATGGAGAATAGAATAAATTATTGTTTTAAATTTTTAATAAGCCATAATGCCAAAAAATATTAAAGTCAGCGTATGCATGATCACTTATGGACATGAAGAATATATACGTGAGGCTATTGAAGGTGTTTTAATGCAGGAAATCGATTTTGACATTGAATTAATTATTTCAAATGATGCTTCTCCTGACAGAACCGATGAGGTCATACAAAATATTTTAAAAGACCATCCAAAAGCTTCGGTAATCAATTATACAAAACAAGAGAAAAATTTAGGGATGATGTCTAATACAATGTTTGTATTAGAACAGGTTAAAGGTAAATATATAGCATCTTGTGAAGGTGATGATTATTGGACAGATCCATATAAACTTCAAAAGCAAGTTGATTTTTTAGAAGATAATAATGAGGCAATGGGATGTTTTCATCATGCTTCTTATGTCGATAGTTTAGGTAAAACTATTAATGAGATCTATAATGCTGACGTAGAAAAGTTTAATTTTTATGATCAGGAGCAATGTCTTAAAAACCTCAAATCATCTTATGCCACCTGCACTTTAGTATTCAGAAAAGAGGTTTTGCAAGATGCCCCAAAATTGTTATTGACAAATTTATGTGATGAAATATTAGATTTAATAATTACCGAGAGAGGGAAATTATATTTTCTGAACTTTAATGGAGCTTCCTACAGATGCCATCCCGGTGGAGTCTGGAGCGGCACCTCGTCAATTAAATTTAATATTGTTCTCTACAGGAGAATGTATCTTTTATACAGTATTCCGGCTTTTAAACAACGTCATAAGGATTTCTTAAAACAGAGACTGGTTGTTTTGGCAGAACAATTTTTATTCTCGAATAGTTTTAAAAAAGTAACCAGAATTAACTATTTTTTTAAGACAATACCATTCCTAGAATTAAAAAAAAGGGACCATCAGAAGTTTATGATGGCTTTCTTTAAGAATATTTTTTTTAATATAAAGCCGATATAATTTAATAGCAATGAAGATATCAATCATAACTGTAAATTATAATAATGCTGCAGATTTGGAGCACACTGTCAAAAGTGTGATGTCACAGAAATATTCTGATTTGGAATATATTATTGTTGATGGAGGTTCCACTGATGAAAGCGTTTCTGTTATCAAAAAAAATGAATCTGTTATTGATAAATGGGTCAGCGAAAAAGATAATGGAATTTACAATGCAATGAATAAAGGTATCACTATGGCAACGGGTGATTACGTACTGTTTTTAAATAGCGGAGATCAATTTTTTCATGCCAACATATTGAATGATTTAGAGGGGCATATTTCTCATTCTGATTTAATTGCTTTTGATATTCACACTTTAGGGCAAGGAATAGACCAAATTAAAAAACATCCTGATAATCTGAGTTTCTCCTTTCTTTTCAATGACACTTTTGCGCATCAGTCAGTTTTTATTAAAAGAGAACTGTTTGATAAAGTAGGATTGTATGATGAAAGCCTTAAGATTGTTGCTGATTGGAAGTTCTTTATTGAAGCTGTAACTTTTCACGGAGCAAGTTATAAATCAGTTCATGAGATTTTAACAACTTATAATCTGGATGGAATTAGTGCAACTGCGGAAGGTACTTTTACGAGAAGAAGAGAAAGAAAAGCGATTTTAGAAAATGAATTTTCAATTTTTTATAATGATTATATAAATTTGAAAATGTTGGAGACTAACCGATTTAAAATGTTAGTAGAGACAGAGAATAGTGTTTTTGGTAAGAAGATATTTTCTTTTCTTCTCAGGGCTTATCTTATTTTGTTTTCGACCAAAAAGCTGAAAAATATTCTTAGAAGATGATTCCAAAAAAACTGCATTATTGTTGGTTTGGATCAAAATCAAAGCCAAATCATTTTAAGGAATGTTATATCTCTTGGGAAAAATATTGTCCGGATTTTGAAATTATCGAATGGAATGATAATAATACAAAAGACATTCAGTCTCCTTTTTTTAAAAATGCGCTGAGAAAAAAAGAATATGCTTTTGCAGCAGATTATATACGGACAAAAATATTATACGAACAAGGAGGAGTATATGTTGATACCGATTTTCTAATTGTAAAACCAATAGATTTCTTGTTGCAGTATGATTTTTTTACCGGAGAGGAAATTCCCGGAAGAGTGGCTTATGGATTTTACGGAACTAAACCTCAAAATCATTTTTTAAGGGACATGCTTTATTTTTATGATACGAATTGTTTTAATAGTTTTGCGCCACCTGTCATAACACATACATTTAGTGATTTGCTAAAACATGACAATCTGCAAATAAATGAAAAGATTTTTTCTCCTGATTTTTTTTATCCATTGCCCTACGAAGTACGAAATAAAGACTATACTGAATTTTTAACAGAAAATACAATTGCAGTACATCTTTGGGATCATTCCTGGAAAATAAATAAAGAAAACGAAACGATACAAAGCCTTTTAATAAAAATAAAAATCGTTTTGGCGGATTTTTTCTGGTACCGTTATCCATACTCATATTTTAAACGCTATATGAGAGAATATTCAAGGAAAATTTACCACAAAATATTGAATTAGATTTATGAAAGTACTCCAGTTAACAGTTTCTTCAAAAGGCGGTGCCGGTATTGCGGCCATGCGATTGCATGAAGCATTACAGGAACGTGGTATTTCTTCGGCTTATGTAAGCAGGAATATGACGATTGATTTTAATGGAAATAGTATGCAGGATCCTTTTTTTAGCTATCGTAAACCTGGGTTTGTTAAAAAACTTTACCTGAAAATAAAAAGCAATATTTTTCCGGATAAAGAGCATAAAATAAGGCAGCTCATTGAGGAAAAAAAAGCACTCATGGATTATGAGATGCTATCACTTCCTTTCAGCACCTGCCAATTAGAAAAACATCCACTGGTGCAGGAAGCGGACTTACTTAATTTTCATTGGATGGGCGGGCTTTTAGATTACGAAGCTTTTTTTAAAAATTGTAAAAAACCTATTGTTTGGACCCTACATGATATGAACCCTTTTTTAGGCATGTATCATTATAAAAATGATATGCTGCTTAATGCAGAAATTTTAGGTGAACTTGATAAAAGCATTAAAAAAAGCAAAAGGGCTATTATGGAAAAAAGTAGCATAGCAACATTCATAAGTCCTTCTCAATGGCTTTTAGATGAAGCTTTTCAGAATGATTTTCTTCCAAACGTATCAAAAGAAGTAATCGCAAATGCTATCGATTTTTCATTATTCAATAATTTGAATGCTAATATTATTCGCGAAGAATATAGTATTAATTCAGATGAGTTCGTGATTTTGTTTGTTTCAGATTCTATTAAAAACAAAAGAAAAGGTTTCGATTTATTGAGACAGGCATTAGGATTATTAGAACATTTGCCAGTAATATTAGTAACTATAGGAAAAGGAGAATCCTCAGAATATAAATTTAAGAATATAAATTTAGGCGAAATTAATGATCCTAAAAAAATGGCATCATCTTTTACGATGGCAGACGTATTTTTGCTTCCCAGCCGGGAGGATAATCTGCCTAATGTTATGTTGGAGTCCTTTTCAGCAGGTACTCCCGTAATAAGTTTCTTAAATGGAGGTATGAAAGAGCATATTACAAATGGTGAGACCGGTTTTTTAGCAACCGAAATTACGGCTGAAGCCTTGGCAAAAGCGATTGAAAATGTATATAATAACAGGGAAAAATATTCAAGAGAAAAAATAAAAAAGTATGCTTATGAGCACTTTAGTTATAAGTTGCAGGCAGAAGCTTATGAAAAAATGTATAAAAAAAGCATTAATCAACTAACGGAGATGACTACTGGTTAAATCTCCAAAACAGGAAAATGTTTGTAAATGATTTGATGTGAGTGTGTTGAAGTCGGATTTTGCATTTTTCCGTATCAATATTCAACTATTTAAAAACCTATAATTTTTAAAATATGCCTTTTTTATCTGTTATAACTATTAATTTTAATGATGCTTCGGGATTGAATAAAACTATTGAATCAGTAGTAAATCAATCTTTTAAAGACATAGAGTACATTATAATTGATGGGGGATCTAAAGATGGGAGTGTTAGTGTTATTGAAGAATACAAAGACAAAATATCTTATTGGGTCAGTGAGCCCGATAAAGGAATCTTTAATGCAATGAATAAAGGCATAAAAGCGGCTACCGGTGAGTATTTGTTGTTTTTGAATAGTGGAGATTTTTTAAATGGTACTGATTCTTTGAATGATTTTATAAAACATAATGATTTTCAGGGCGATATTATTTATGGAGATTATAAATTTAAAGAAGGAGAAAAAATATATCCGGATTATTTGACACCTCTTTTTTTTGTTCGTACTTCCTTACCGCATCAGAGTACAATGTTCAGGCGTGAGGTTTTTGATAAAATGGGTATGTACAATGAAGAATATAAAATAGTATCAGACAGGGATTTTTATATCAAATGTTTTTTGAGCAATCAGTTTACCTTTCAGCATATTCGTCATTCTTTGACAGTTTTTGATTTGGAAGGATTGAGCAATAATGCTCAGCAGGAAGAAAAACACAAATGGGAAAAG
This sequence comes from Flavobacterium sp., assembly GCA_039933615.1. Classification (GTDB taxonomy): domain Bacteria; phylum Bacteroidota; class Bacteroidia; order Flavobacteriales; family Flavobacteriaceae; genus Flavobacterium. The sequence goes on from JBDTNT010000193.1 coordinate 5,404, forward strand.
GAAAAAATGTTTCAGGACCATTATGGTATTTATAATGAGGATTACATAAACATGATTGGTTTGCAAAATCAGGTCAATCAGCTTAAGAAAAAAACGGTTTCGGGTATTATTAAAAGGATAATTATTAAAATAAAGAAAATATGCCACATCCGTTAGTCAGTGTTATTATTACTACTTATAATAGATCTGCATTTCTTGATGAAGCCATTTCCAGTGTAATCAATCAAACCTATGACAATATTGAGATTATTGTTGTTGATGACGGATCGTCTGATAATTATGCGGAGGCTATTTGTGCAAATTTTTCAAATTGTCACTATTATTATAAAGAAAATGGTGGTTTGTCATCTGCCAGGAATTATGGAATTGTTCAGGCAAAAGGGGATTATATAGCTTTTTTAGATGATGATGATTTTTGGAAAAATTCAAAAATTGAAAAACAGATAAAAATAGTATTAGAAATTCCTTCAGTCGATTGCGTACATTCTTCTGTTGCGATAGTTGATGAAAACGGAAATTTAACAGGACATTATTATGGTGCTTCTCAAAATAAAATCAGCAAACGTTCAGGATATGTTTTTTGGAATGCATTGGGAGCATGGGTTGTTAAATCTCCAACTCCTTTAATTCGAAAGAAAGTATTTCAACCTGATTTATTATTTGATGAAAACATTAAAGTAGGGGAAGATGTTGATTTTTATCAACGGATGTTTTACAGACATAAAGTGTACTATATAAACGAGCCATTAGCTTTTTACAGAGAATACAATAATGAAAACAGACTTTCACTTCAACAGGAAAAATACATTGGCATAGAAAAAAAAATGTATGACAATTTTCTGAAGATGAATGTTAAAAATCCATTTATACTTTATAAAATTGCAATAAAATTATTGCATAGTGCAGTCAAAAAATGGAATCAGTTATATTTGCTGAACCCGATTGTCTTAAGTAAAATTGATTTTTACGGCAGACCGGTTTATTGCTTGAGAAAATATTTTAATGAATAATAGTACAGTATGAACAATTTTATTAATAAATCAATTTTCGTATTCAAACGCTTAATAAAGGAAAACATTAAAACAATCTATTTTAATTTTAAATATTTTCCATTTAAAGAAGCAATTAGCTTTCCTGTCTTGATTTCAAAAAACGTGCTTTTTAAAGAGTTAAATGGGACTATAAAGTTTGAATGCCCTTTAAAATATGGTTTAGTGAAAATTGGTTATGGAAAGGTTGGAATATTTGACGAGAAATTTTCCAGGGCAATTTTAGAAATCTCAGGGGAAATTATTTTTAAGGGTAGTGCAAATTTTGGACAAGGTTCAAAAATCAGTGTTGCTAAAGAAGCAAAAATAATTTTTGGAAATAAATTTACCATTACTGCTGAAAGCGCTATTGTTGCTTCTGAAAAAATTGAATTTGGTAATAACTGTTTATTATCCTGGGATATATTAATTATGGATTCGGATCTTCATACAATTATGGATGAAGGAGGAAAAATCATTAACGATCCGGAAGAGATATTAGTAGAGGATAATGTCTGGATTGGATGCCGGGCATTAGTATTAAAAGGTGCAAGAATACCTTCAGGTTCAGTAATAGCCGCTAATACTGTTGTTAACAAAAATCTCAAAAGCACCAATTCGTTATATGCAGGTATTCCGGCCAGGATGATAAGAGAAAAAATTTCATGGGCCTAAAGTCTTAAACACAAACAAAAAATGCGAGTAGGATTCAATCCGAATAAGAATAAAATTAAGGAACCGGGTGATTATTTTCACCAGATTGTAATTCCTGTTTATATACCGGATCAGGAAGGATATTTTAAAGATAGTTTGAAGATACTCAAATATTGTCTGGAGTCTGTATTTAAAACAATTCACCAAAAAACATTTATTACGGTTGTTAATAATGGAAGTTATGGCGAGGTGGTTGAATATTTAAATCATCTTCAAAATATTGGAAAAATACAGGAGGTAATAAATTCTACCAATATAGGAAAATTAAATGCTATACTAAAAGGTATTTCGGGACATGATTTTACATTTGTGACGGTTGCAGATTGTGATGTTCTCTTTTTAAAAGACTGGCAAAAAGAAACATATAATGTTTTTGAGAAGTTTCCAAAAACTGGAGCAGTTTGTCCGACACCTTCCTCAAGGTCTCTGAAAGGTTATACATTCAATATTTGGTTTGAACTGCTGTTTTCAAAATCACTTTATTTTACGAAAGTTAAGAACCCTGAAGCACTGAAAGCTTTTGCACACAGTATAGGGCAACCCAATATGTATAGCAGTCTGCATCTGGAAAAATATCTTACAATTGCCAATGGTAATTTTAAAGCTGTTGCCGGAGCAGGACATTTTTTAACAACTTTCAGAAAAGAGGTTTTTGAAAAAAATAATATAAAATATTCAGGCTTTATGCTTGGTGGTGACAGCGAAGCCGAATTACTTGATCTTCCGGTTATACAAAAGGGAATGTGGAGACTCTCAACTGAAGATAATTATGCCTACCATTTAGGAAATGTAGAAGAGAAATGGATGCAGAAAACCTTAGAAGGAATACAACCAAATGATTTCTTTCCTCAGGAACCGATTCCATTAAGGAAAATCAAATCATCAAAAATCACATTTCTATTAAAGTATAAATTATTCGAAAGGATAATTACACAGAAAAAAATATGGAATTATTGTCTTAAACTGAAAGGTCTTTCCAAAGAAGAAGTAATACATTATACACAGAAATATGAATAATGCAATAAAAGTAATCCTAATTTCCCAATCACCTCTTCCTTTTGCAAAGATTGGAAGCTGGACGACCCTTTATAAAAATTATTTAGAGAAAAATCACAAAATCGATTGTATCGTTTGCCCAAAACCCGAAAAATTATTTGAAGGAATACAATACAGTTTTGTAAAACCTACTTTTTGGCACAAATTACAATACAAATTGCTGAAGCGTAAAAAACTTGAATATTTTCAGGCTTTGGATAAAATAATTGTTCCCAATCAGAAATATATAATTCAGATTGTAGATAATTACGGAATGGTTAAGCCACTTAAAAAATACCTTATCTCAAAAGGAATTGCCAAACAATGTTATATTCAGTTTTTTTATCACGGTTTTTCGCCTTACGTAAAACTGGGATCAGGTCATGATTTTTATGAAATCATTGATGAAATGATTGTATTGACGATGGATAGTTACAAAGCGCATAAAAAAAATATTAATGTACTTCCAAGTCATTTTTCAGTTTTAAATAACGGAATAGATACCAATAAATTCAAGAAGGTTTCTGATTCTGAAAAAATAAAACTAAAAGAACAATTAGGTTTTGGAGATAAAAAAGTCTTTGTCTGGTGTTCACAGGATCGTCCCAAAAAAGGACTGCATGTAATTCTGGAAGCATGGCATAAAAGCTACAAAACTGAAAAAAATATAGTACTGGTTATTATTGGTTGTGATCCCGGAGAAAAAAACGATGGTGTGGTTTTTTTGGGAAGAATTCCAAATGATGACCTTCCTAAATATTATCAGGCCTCTGATTGTTATCTTTTTCCAACTTTATGGCAGGAAGGTTTTGGACTTAGCCTGATTGAAGCTTTACATTGTGGGAATTATTGCATTGCATCTGCTTTGGGTGGAGTCCCGGAAGTCCTGCAATATGGAAAATTCGGAAAGTTAATCCAAAATCCTCATTTTGTTTCTGAATGGGAAACCGCAATAAATGAATTTTTGGAAGGAAATTTCGAACTTCCCGAGATATCAGATGATTTATATTCGATGGAAAACTGGAACGACGGAATGAATCAGATTATTGATCAGGCAAAATACAGATTTCAGGAAACAATCAAATTGAATGTATGAGAATTGAGCAGTTAACCTTTACCAGATTTCTTGCAGCAATTTCCGTTGTTGTTTTTCATTACGGAGGAAAAAGTTTTCCTTTTAAGAATGACAGTATTGTTTTTATATTTCGTAACGCCGACGTCTGTGTCAGTTACTTTTTTATTTTATCAGGTTTTGTAATGATAATTGCCTACGGGAATAAAACAGTTATTTCAGCCGGGAATTATTTCCGAAACAGAATGGCCAGAATCTATCCGGTGTATTTTTTGGCTATCCTGGTAATGCTTTTACTGCAAATCAGAACAAAAAACATCGATTATTCGGGTTTATTTTTGAATATTTTCATGATTCAGGCCTGGGTTCCGGGTAAGGTGCTCTCTCTTAATCCGCCGGGATGGTCTTTGTCTGTTGAATTATTGTTTTATGCTATATTTCCTTTTGCATTCAACAGATTTTTCAAAAAAATAGCCTTAAAGCGAGTTGTTATATACGTCATTTTGTTTTGGGTTTTGAGTCAGGTCATTTTTCAGCTGTTCTTAATTCTTTACGAAGAAAGTCAATTCACTACTAT
>JBDTNT010000194.1:0-8190 GCA_039933615.1 Flavobacterium sp.
GTCAATAAAGCATTAACAGATTTTGTTATTACTCCTGAAGATGCATATATCTTTTGGTATTATGAAGAAGTAAGAGGATATATTTAATTATTATTTAAACCGAGTTTTAAAACTCAGTTTTTTTTAAGTTTTAGTCATCAATCATAATTGAGTGTTAATGGTTGGTATATTATAACAAAAAACTATAATTTAGTCGCATAATTTAATTTCACAATATTTATAGATACATGAGTCACATACAACATCTCAAATTATCTGCTTTTGCATTACTTGTTATAGCAGGTTGCACTAACTTACAAGCACAGGTTTCAGCTCCTAAAGAAGCAATCACAGTACCTTTAACAATTGTAAAAAAAGCTCCGGTTTCAGAAAACGATTTAAAAAGATGGAGCCATCTGGATCTGGTAAAAGATACTATTCCAGGAATGAGCGTTGACAGAGCCTACGCTGAATTACTTCAGGGCAAAACCGGTACTAAGGTAATTGTTGGTATAGTAGATTCTGGGGTTGATATCGAACACGAAGATCTGAAAGGAATGATCTGGACCAACTCTAAAGAAATTCCGGGAAATGGAATCGATGATGATAAAAACGGTTTTATTGATGATATTCACGGATGGAATTTTCTGGGAGATGCCACGTATGAAAATCTTGAAATGACCCGTGTCATTAAAAAAGGGGATAACGGATCGGCTGAATACAAAAATGCTTTGGCTCAATACGAGGAAAAGTCTAAAAAAGTTTTAGAAGACAAACAGCAGGTTGACTTTTTGCTTGATGTGCATAATACTATAAAGACAGCCTTAAATAAAAAGACATATAAACTTGAAGATTTAAGTACAATCACGTCAACAGATCCAAAAGTACTTAGAAGTAAGGATGTTATGACGCAAATCTTTGGAAATGCCGGGCCAACTTTTGATCCTGAAGCAGAACTGGAAGATTATAGAGAATCAGTTTACGACCAGTTCAATTATAATTTAAATAAAGATTTTGACGGAAGAAAAGTGGTAGGGGATAATCCTGAAGACATCAAAGACACCCATTATGGCAATAATGTCGTTTTTGGTCCGGACAAAGAAAAAGCACTTCACGGAACTCACGTTGCCGGTATTATTGCGCAAATTCGTCATAATGATTTAGGCGGAGACGGCGTTGCCAACAATGTAGAAATCCTAACGGTAAGAGCAGTTCCTGATGGGGATGAATATGATAAAGATATTGCATTGGCAATTCGTTACGCAGTTGATAATGGAGCGAAAGTTATCAATGGAAGTTTCGGAAAAAGCTTTTCTCCGCACAAGCAATGGGTGTATGATGCGATAAAATATGCCGCTAAAAAAGATGTCTTAATTGTGCATGCAGCTGGTAACGACGGTTATAACATTGATGAAACAAAAAACATCAATTATCCAAATGATGCTCTCGACAATATCAAGGAATTTGCAGATAACGTACTTACAATTGGTGCTATCAATAAAGAATATGGAGAAAATGTAGTAGCAGGATTTTCAAACTTCGGAAAAATAAACGTAGACGTTTTTGCTCCCGGAGAAGAAATCTACGCAACAGTTCCGAATAACAAATACAAATACTTGCAGGGAACTTCAATGGCTTCTCCTAATGCTGCCGGAGTTGCTGCTTTAATCCGTTCTTATTATCCAAAATTAAAAGCTTCACAGGTAAAACACATCCTGATGGATTCAGGAGTTTTGCTTCCTGCTAAAATAGTTTTGGGCGAAAATCCAAACCCGGATCAAAAACCTGTAGCTGTTTCCTCTTCGGAATCCTCTAAAACAGGTAAAATGGTAAATGCTTATAATGCTTTATTGATGGCTGAAAAAATGTCAAAAAAATAAAAATAAATAGTACTAATCCAATGGAAGAGTGAAAACTCTTCCATTTTTTTATTTAAATGAATATGCATAAAATTATCCTACTTTCTTTTTTGAGTTTTGGTTTAAACTCAGCCTTTGCACAAAGGGCTCCTTACTGGCAGCAACATGCCGACTATAAAATGGAGGTTTCGATGGATGTAAAAAACTATCAGTATAAAGGAAAACAGGAATTGATTTACACCAACAATTCTTCTGACACGCTAAAAAAAGTATTTTATCATTTATATCCAAATGCTTTTGAGCCGGGTAGTGAAATGGATGCACGTTTGCACTCTATAAAAGATCCGGACGGAAGAATGGTAAATAAAGTAAAAGGTTCCGATGGCAAAGAAACAAAGCAAAGCCGAATTGAAACTTTAAAGCCGAATGAAACAGGATTCTTAAAAATCACTAATTTCAAACAAGATGGTCAAACGGCTCAGACAAGAACTTCCGGAACTATTTTGGAAGTTACTTTGGCGAAACCAATTTTGCCCAATTCAAAAACAACTTTTACGTTAGATTTTGACGGACAGGTTCCGGTTCAGATTCGCCGTTCCGGAAGAAATAATTCTGAAGGAATAGAATTGTCAATGTCACAGTGGTATCCTAAATTAGCTGAATTTGATTTTGAAGGATGGCATGCAGATCCTTACATCGCCAGAGAATTTCACGGTGTTTGGGGTAATTTTGATGTGAAAATTACAATCGATGCAGCATACACAATTGGCGGTTCTGGATATTTACAGGATAAAAATCAAATCGGTCACGGTTATGAAGACGCAGGTGTAACAGTTACATATCCTAAAAAGACAAAAACTTTAACCTGGCATTTTATAGCGCCAAACGTTCACGATTTTACCTGGGCAGCAGACAAAGACTATGCACATGATATTGTAAAAGGACCAAACGATGTCGATTTGCATTTTTTCTATAAAAACACCCCTAAAGTAGCAGAAAACTGGAAAAAACTGGAGCCGCTAATGGTCAAGGTAATGGATTATTACAATCATGAAGTTGGGGCATATCCGTACAAACAATACTCCTTTATTCAGGGTGGAGATGGAGGAATGGAGTATGCGATGTGTACTTTAATGTTAGGAAACGGGACTCTCGAAGGAATTTTAGGAACAGCAACACACGAACTGGGACATTCCTGGTTTCAGCATATCCTGGCTTCAAACGAGTCAAAACATCCGTGGATGGATGAAGGTTTTACAACTTACATCGAAGACAGTGCTCTGAATGAGCTGGCCGGTGATAAAAAAGTAACAAATCCGTTTAAGGGAAATTATACCGCCTACTACAACTTAGTTTCATCTGGAAAAGAACAGCCGCAAACTACTCATGGTGATCGTTATGATGAGAACAGACCTTACAGTATTTCATCTTATGTAAAGGGAAGTATCTTTCTTTCACAGTTAGTGTATGTAATTGGACAGGAGAATCTGGATGCGACCTTAAAAAGATATTTCAATGATTTTAAATTCAAACATCCTTCTCCAAATGATATTAAAAGAACGGCTGAAAGAGTTTCCGGTGCAGAATTAGACTGGTATTTGGTTGATTGGACTCAAACTGCAAATACAATTGATTACGGAATTAAAGACGTCGCCGATACTGCAGGAAAAACAACCGTAACCTTAGAAAGAATCGGAAGAATGCCAATGCCTATTGATCTGACAGTTGACTATACAGATGGAACTTCAGAGAGTTTTTATATTCCTTTACGAATGATGAACTTCATTAAACCAAATCCGAATCCAAACGTGAAGAGGACCTTTTTAGATGATTGGGCGTGGGCAATGTCAAATTATAGCTTTACAATAGAAAAAAACAAAACTGCAATCAAGAAAATCACAATTGATCCAAGCGGATTAATGGCTGATGTAAAAGCAGCAAATAATGTGTATGAAGTAAAATAATCAGCACAAAAACAGATTCAAAAAAGCCCTTAAAAAATATTTTTAAGGGCTTTTTCTTTTTTCAAACTTATCTGAGAATTAAATTATATTGCTTTTATTTCCGGAATACTATCAGATTGTACGGTTTTCTTAAACGGGAATAATTTACGGTAACTTGCAGATCTCCATAACCATTCGATTGGTCCGTAATTGTATTTCGACAACCACCATTTACTTATGAATAATTGAATGATAAAGATAAAAATTGCCAATGAGAAATAAAACCAATACGGCATTGTGTCTCCAATTCCTAAGCCAATTCCGGAGAAAATAAAAGCCGCTAATATGTTTTGTGTGATATAATTCGTTAATGTCATTTTACCGCCTGCACTAAAATAGCTAAAAATTGTTTTGAGCTTGCCGGCATTGTACAATAAACAAATCCCGGTTGCTATAAAAATCATGGTACTCAGAACAAGCCAGTAAAGCGGATGGAAAATTTTAAGAAAACCGGCCTTGTTACTAACAGCGATATAAAAACCAATACCAATTGCCACAGCACAAACCAGACTGATTAACATGACATATTTTAATAGTTTTTTCATTTCGCCCAGACGTTCGAAGAAATTTAATTTTTGAAGCAAAACTCCAAAAAGCATGCAGGCCAGCATTACAATATGTGCCGTAATGGCATAACCCGGAATAATAATTTGCTCGTAAAAAGAAGCGAGCAGGTTAAATCTGAAAAAGTCCAGCCAGTTTCCGGAGTGATATAGTTTTAAGTATTCCGGATTTGTTGCAATTTCCGGATGCTCAACGGTAAAGGTGTTTACAAAGGCCATCACAAATGGAATAGAAAGAAAAAGAATGGCACAGATTATACTCAGCGTTTTTGCTGAACTTTTGTAAAAAAGCAATAAAACAAGACCCAAGAATGCGTAATCTTTTAGAATATCGCCAAGCCAGAAAGACGAATTAATAAAAGCCAATACAAAAAGCAGAATCATTCGCCAGCTAAAAAATGTCAGCGGATTTTTCCCTTTAGCAGCCACATTATTAATTAAAATGGCAAAACCATAGCCAAATAAAAGCGTTAATAATGTCCAGGATTTTGCCGCAAAAAAATAGCGGTTGAGGTACTGCAGTATTTCAGATAAAATACTGTTGTTGATTTTGTGTGGTACGCCGATGTACAGAAAATCAACATAATTGCCAATTGCAACACCTAAAAGGGCCCAGCCCCTAAGGATATCTACAATTGCGGTTCTTTTGTTCTGTTCGACAGGATGATAAGAATTTGTCATTTGATTAACATGTTTTTTGTGATTGTTATTGATGATTGCAGATAAGTTTGAAATTATCTTAACGAATCCAAAAATAAGGAAATTATGCACTTATTTGTTTTTGCGGTAAAATATTTTATATAAAAAAGAGGTCTCGTCGGAGAACTCTTTTTTGCTTAGCATATATATTAGATTTCACAATAGCTTTGACAAAACTGTTATGATAAAAAACAAAAACAAACGACAAACCAATTAAACTTCAATTTAGTGTGACTGATAAAATTTTCAGAACCTTAAGAACGTTCAGTCGGAAAACATAAAGTTGATTATTTAGAAAAGTTAATGAAAGGGAATTAATTCTTTTTAAAACAGATCATTTATTTTATAAAAAAAGCGTGTTATTCTAAAAGTATTTCTTTTAAAATAACACGCCTGAAATAAGCAGTAGACTTAGGTTATCCCAAATGTTCCAGCATATCTTTAGTCATCGTTTCAAGGTCAAAAGTGTGTTTCCAGTCCCAGTCTTCTCTCGCAGAACTGTCATCGATACTTGCAGGCCAGCTGTCCGCAATTTTCTGACGGAAATCCGGATTGTAAGTAATCTCAAATTCAGGAATGTGTTTTTTTATTTCGTTGGCAATTTCCGTTGGAGTAAAACTCATTGCGGCTAAATTGTAAGACGAATGTATTTTGATTTTTTCAGCAGGCTCTTTCATAATATTTATGGTAGCATTAATAGCGTCGTCCATATACATCATCGGCATTTTTGTTTCGGATGATAAAAAGCATTCGTATTTTTTATCGGCAATAGCTTTATAAAAAATATCAACAGCATAATCTGTAGTTCCGCCGCCCGGAGGAGTAGACCAGCTTATTAAACCCGGATAACGGATACTGCGAACATCAACTCCATAAATATTATGGTAGTATTCGCACCATCTTTCTCCCGCTTGTTTACTGATTCCGTAAACGGTAGAAGGTTCCATTATTGTATATTGAGGTGTATTTTCTTTAGGTGTCGTAGGGCCAAAAACAGCAATACTGGAAGGCCAGAATACTTTTTTTATTTTTTTTGCTTTTGCTAAATTCAAAACATGAAATAAAGAATTCATATTCAGATCCCATGCAAATGCCGGATTCTTTTCGGCTGTAGCCGATAAAAGTGCCGCCATCAAATAAATATCAGTAATCTGATGCACTTCAACAAGATGTTCAATTTGATTAAAATCTAAAGCATTGACTACCTCAAAAGGTCCTGAATTAACAACGTCAGTATTTAATTTTCGGATATCAGAAGCAATAACATTTTCTGTTCCGTACAACTTACGCAATTTTTGAGTCAGTTCAGTCCCAATTTGACCGCAAGCACCAATGATCAAGATTTTTGGATTCATTTAAATATTTTTTAGAGACACAAATATAACGTTTTCGCAAATAAATATAATTTTTAATAGACTAAATTGTAAATTTAACAATGATGAAGTTTCTTTATTGGTTATTCTCTGTAAGAACTTTAAATGAAGAAGCCACAGATTTCACAGATTTCAATGATTTTTTTTTAAAATAATCCGTTTCATCTGTGAAATCTGTGGCTGAAAACAGACAATGATTTTATGTTATTTAAGACGAAAAACAGAATTCGTAATTGTAAATTTACTTTGTAACTTTGTAGCTTAATGTTGTACCAAATGAAATATAAAACATCTCTTTTTCTACTTTTGATTTTTGTACTGAATTCATGTCAGGGTGAAGACGAAAAACGCCTTGCAGAATATGAAAAAGAAGCTAAAAAAAAGGAAGTCATTTTTAATAACATCAATAAAGGCTGGATTTTTATTGATGAACCAATCAATGAAGTTTCTGAAAAGAATTTGACAGTATGGACAGAATGGCGCGATTTCCTAAAAGAAATCGGAGAAAAACCAAAGAAAACCATCGGGGCATTTCAGAAAAAATCAGCTGCAATTGCCAAGAAGGCAATGCTTTTAAATAATAATATTCCGGCACAATTCAGCCAGCCACAGATAAAAAGCAGAATTTCAATTTTGATCACTAAAATCAAAATGATGGATTTATTTATTCATCTAAATAAAATTCCGGATGATAAAGTGGTTTTTTTAATCGGTGAAATCAATAAAGAATTAGTTTCACTGGAAAGACAAATGGATAAAATTGTTGAAAAAAGCAAGATTCCAAAAGAAACAGGAGAAGAAGATTTCCTAAGAATGTTAGATACGACGCGTGCCATTCCGAACGCTATTAAAGATCCAAATTCAACTAAAATTGAGTAAAAACGCCTTATATACTACATATGACAATTTGCCTAAAAATCAGCAGATTGCCAAACAATTACTAGAGCAGAATCAGGTAAAAATGCATCTTGGCGGATTGCTGGGATCAGCAGTTTCATTTGTAATACGAAGTGTGTTTAAAAAAACAGAATTACCTTTTCTGATTATTTTAGACAATAAAGAAGAAGCTGCTTATTATCTGAATGACCTGGAACAAATGATCGGTGAACAGGATGTTTTGTTTTATCCGGGTTCGTTTCGTCGTCCGTATCAGATTGAGGAAACAGATAATGCCAATGTTTTATTGCGCGCAGAGGTTTTAAACCGAATAAATTCCAGAAAAAAACCGGCAATAATTGTCACCTATCCCGAAGCGCTTTTTGAAAAAGTAGTAACGCGGAGAGAGCTTGACAAAAACACGTTAAAAGTGGCTTTGAACGATAAAATTTCAATTGATTTTATCAATGAAGTTTTGTTTGAATATGAATTCAAAAGGGTCGATTTTATTACAGAACCCGGAGAATTTTCGGTTCGTGGGGGAATTGTCGATGTGTTCTCCTTTTCAAATGATCATCCGTACCGTATAGAATTTTTTGGGAATGAGGTAGACAGTATCAGAAGTTTTGATGTAGAAACACAATTGTCTGTAGAAACCCATAAAAAAATCACGATCATCCCTAATGTTGAGAATAAGATCTTTCAGGAAAACAGGGAAAGTTTCCTCGACTACATTTCAGAAAAAACAGTGCTTTTTATTCAGAACACCGACGGGCTTTTTTCTCAGTTAGACAAACAATTCGCAAGAGCGGAAGAAGCTTTTGAGAAACTTTCGGGA
>JBDTNT010000195.1:0-29737 GCA_039933615.1 Flavobacterium sp.
GGAATTGCATCCATTTTATGCTTGTTGCTGGTGTTTAAACGTTTATAAATTTCAAAGACAGATTTTTCTCTCCCGTTGAAGTCAGCTGGCGTCTTTCCTGACTCCGCGGCCAACATAGCCCATTCGAGTTCATCGTAGCTTGCGCCTAATTGGTCTTCATCTGTTCTGTTGTCACCAAATAATCCATCTGTTGGTGCAGCAGTCAAAATTGATTCAGGAATTGCTAAAAATGCTCCCAGAGCGTACACATCAGACTTCATTAGGTCCGCAATTGGACTTAAATCGACTCCGCCATCACCATATTTTGTATAAAATCCTACACCAAAATCCTCAACTTTGTTTCCTGTTCCGGCAACTAAAAGACCGTTAATTCCTGCTAAATAATATAAAGATGTCATTCTCAAACGAGCACGTGTATTTGCTAAAGATAAACTTACCTTAGCTTCGTCATCGTTTTTTGGTATTGAGCCCTTAAAAGCTTCAAAAGTAGCTGTCAGATCAGTTTGTGTACTCGAAACATTCGGGAAACGCTTTTTTAATTGTTCAATATGCTCTCTTCCTCTTGAAACCTGATTTTCTGCCTGATGTATCGGCATTTCCACACATAAAACTTTTAATCCTGTCTGAGCGCATAAGGTAGAAGTTACAGCCGAATCAACGCCGCCGGAAATTCCGATTACAAATCCGTTTACTTTTGCTTTATTAGCGTAATCTTTTAGCCACTCAACAATGTGAGAATTTACTTTTTCTGTCTGAATAGTGCTTTTTTTAGTCATAATAGGTCAGGTTTTAAGATACAGGAATGTATATTTGCAGAATTATTTTTAAGTATAAACAGTACTTGAATTCCAGCAACACAAATCTAATTAAAATAAAATGAAAATTTATCGCTTTGTAGTGCTTCTGTGCTTGTTTTTTTTGTCTTGTGATCAAAAAAGTAAAGTCGAAAAAGAAGTAGAAGAAATTCCTGTTGACATTAAAGTGGAGCGTTTTGATAAAGTGTTTTTTGAAACCAAACCCGAAGATTTAGCCAAAGTAAAAAGGCAATATCCTTTCTTCTTTCCTCCGGGAAATGATGACAATGTCTGGTTAAAAAAAATGCAGGATCCCATTTGGAGAGAGGTTTATACTGAAGTTCAGAAAAAATACTCCAATTTTGAACCTGAAAGAGAAGAGTTCAATAGCTTGTTTCAGCATATAAAATATTATTTCCCAGAAGTTAAAATTCCTAAAGTAATAACTGTAATTTCTGAAATGGATTATAATGCCAAGGCCATTTATGCCGACAGTCTGGTTATTGTTTCATTGGAATTGTATTTAGGAAAAGAGCATAAGTTTTATGAGTTTCCAAATTACCTGAAACAAAATTTTGAAGAAAGACAAATGATGCCGGATGTGGTTTCCAGTTTTGCTTTCAGAAAAATATCAAGTTCAACAACGGACAGGAGTTTGCTTTCACAAATGATTTTTGAAGGGAAACAACTGTATGCAAAAGACTTGCTTTTACCGGAATATACAGATGCGGAAAAAATAGGGTACAAACCCGAACAGATTAAGTGGTGTGAAGAAAACGAAAGTTATATGTGGCGTTATTTTATAGAAAATGAATTGCTGTACAGTGATGACCCGAAACTGAATACCCGATTTATTGCACCTGCTCCGTTCTCAAAATTCGGTCTTGAGATTGATAATGATTCTCCTGGAAGAGTCGGGGCGTGGATTGGCTGGCAAATGGTTCGGTCTTATATGAAGAACAACAAAGTCACCCTGCCGGAATTATTAAAAACAAATGCAAAAGAGATTTTCGAAAAGTCAAAATATAAACCTAAGAAATAATGTCAGATACAGTAAACTCAGAAATTAGATTCAATATAGAATTAGACGAAAACCGTGTTCCGGAAAAATTAACATGGAGCGCACAGGACGGTGGAGTACAGGCGGAAGAGGCCAAAGCAATCATGTTGTCAATTTGGGATAGCAAAGCGAAGGAAACAATGCGAATTGATTTATGGACAAAAGATATGCCTGTCGATGAAATGAAAATTTTCTTTCACCAGACATTAGTTGCCATGTCGGATACTTTTAAACGCGCTACAGACGACGAAAAGATGTCTGATACCATGAAGGATTTCTGTGATTATTTTGCAGAAAAACTGGAACTGACGAAATAAGTAGAAGAAATCCCAATATAAAAAATCCCAAATTCAAATTGTAAAATTTGAATTTGGGATTTTTTATACTTGAAATGTTTATTGGAATTCTTATTTTAAAATTGAGAATTATTTTTAAAAACTTCCTGATTTACTTCGTCAATATAAGATAGAAGTTCTTCTTTTCCTGTTGACTCTGTAGATGAGGTTACGAAATAATGTGGCATTTCGGCCCAATTGTTGGCAAACATTTGTTTTTTGTAAGCGGCAACATGGGAATCGATTTTTACTTTACTGATTTTATCTGCTTTGGTAAAGATGATGCAAAACGGAATTTCACTTTCTCCCATATACGACATAAACTCAATGTCAATTTTTTGAGCTTCGTGACGGATATCAATCAAAACAAAAGCACAAACCAATTGTTCTCTTGTTTCAAAATAATCAGTAATAAACTGCTGGAAAACAGATTTCGTTTTCTTAGATACTTTTGCGTAACCATATCCGGGTAAATCGACCAAAAACCAATTGTTATTGATTTTAAAATGATTGATTAACTGTGTTTTTCCGGGTCTTCCTGATGTTTTTGCTAAGTTTTTATGATTGGTAATCATGTTTATCAAAGATGATTTACCAACGTTCGATCTGCCGATAAAAGCGTATTCCGGCAAAAAATCCTGTGGACATTTTGATACATCAGAATTACTGACAATAAATTCGGCGGTATTAATTTTCATGTTTTTTGGTTTTAAACCTCCTTAAAATTCGAAAGTTGAGTGCTATAAATTCTTTTTAACGAGCCATTCTTCAAGAATATTATTAAATTCCTGAGGATGTTCCATCATAGCAGCATGCCCACATTTGTCTATCCAATATAGTGTTGAATTAGGCAATAATTTATCAAATTCTTCCGCCACGTTTGGAGGTGTTACGGCATCATTTTTACCCCAGATGATACAGGTTTCCACTGTCATTTTTGGTAAATCTTTTGCCATATTATGACGAATTGCACTTTTGGCAATTGTAAGTGTTTTTATAAGTTTGATTCTGTCGTTTACGGTAGCGTATACTTCGTCAATTAATTCAGGAGTAGCTATTTTTGGGTCATAAAAAACATCTTCAGCTTTCTTTTTGATGTATTCGTAGTCACCTCTTTTCGGGTAACTGTCACCCATAGCGCTTTCATAAAGGCCTGAGCTTCCTGTGATTACAAGTCCTGCTACTTTTTCAGGGTATAATTTCGTGTGATAAAGAGCAATGTGTCCTCCCAGTGAGTTACCTAGTAAAATTACTTTATCGTACCCTTTGAAAGTGATAAAGTCTTTTACGTATTTCGCAAAACTTTTTACATTGGTTTTTAGGATACTCTGAGTGTATATTGGCAAATCCGGGATAACAACTTTGTATCCTTTCGTTGGAAAATATTGTGCTACAGCATCAAAGTTACTTAGGCCTCCCATTAAGCCATGTAAAATAACGATAGGAGTTCCTTCACCAGCTTCATAATAGCTGTACTTGCCTTCTTTTTTGTAGTTTTTGTCCATTTAATCTGATGCCAATTTCAATTTGGACAAATATAGGGTTAAAAAAATAAAAATGAATTTTTGCCAGCCTTTTTTAACTAGATAATTTTTGTCGAATTACTAACTCTTTAAAAATCAGGTTTTAGGGTTGTTTTTCCTGTAATTGCCAAATGTTAAAATAGTTGCATAATAATTAGTTTTTTAAGAGAAAGAACATGTATTTTTTGCAATTGTTAAACAATACTGCCGATAAAACAATTTATATCTAAAGTGTTGATTGTCTATTAATTAATGGCTGTGGGGCAAAAGTGGTTAAACTTATCAACAAAGTGGTATAAAGTGGTAATATGTGGTATTTTTTTTTATATTTTTGCTGTATAACTATATTAAAGCTTTTTCTTGAACACAATTGTAGGAACATATGAGTGTAAGGTCGATGCTAAAGGGAGGCTAATGTTGCCTGCACCTTTAAAAAAGCAACTGGCTTCTTCTCTTCAAAACGGATTTGTTTTGAAGCGCTCTGTTTTTCAACCGTGTCTGGAGTTGTATCCGATGGAAGAATGGGATTTAATGATGCAGAAAATCAACAAGCTGAATCGTTTTGTAAAAAAGAACAATGATTTCATCAGAAGATTTACGGCAGGAGTTAAAGTGGTAGAAATTGATGCATTGGGAAGATTGCTGGTTCCGAAGGATTTAGTGGCTTTTTCAAATATTTCTAAAGATGTTGTTTTCTCATCTGCGGTTAATATAGTGGAGATTTGGGATAAGGATTTATACGAAAAATCAATAAGCGGCGAAGATATGGATTTTGCAGATCTGGCCGAAGAAGTAATGGGAAATATTAATGACGACGACAATGGAATATCATAATCCGGTTTTGCTTCATCCGACAGTTGATGGTTTAAATATTAAACCTGACGGTGTTTATGTTGATGTTACGTTTGGCGGCGGTGGTCATTCGAAAGAAATTTTGAACAGACTTGGTCCAAACGGAAAATTATTCGCTTTCGATCAGGATGAAGATGCGCTTGCAAATGCATTACCGGACGAAAGGTTTACCTTAATTAATGAGAACTTTAGGTTTATAAAAAGGTTTTTGCGTTTTCACGGTGTAAAAAGCGTTGACGGGATTTTGGCAGATTTAGGAGTTTCATCACATCAGTTTGATGTTGCTGAAAGAGGTTTCTCAACCCGTTTTGATGCCGGACTGGATATGAGAATGAGTCAGAAAAATGATTTAAACGCATACCGGGTAGTGAATGAATACGAAGAACAGGATTTACGTCGTGTTTTTTATGATTATGGAGAATTGAAAAATGCTCCGGCTTTGGCAAGAACAATTGTAGAAGCCAGAGAAAAACAGCCTATCAAAACTACAGACGAATTCAAAGAAGTGTTAGCGAAATACCTGCCGGAAAGAGTTCGTAATAAAATATTGGCTCAGATTTATCAGGCGATCCGTATTGAGGTAAACCAGGAAATGGATGTCCTGAAAGAATTTATCGAGCAATCATTAGACATTCTGAATCCGGAAGGAAGATTGTCTGTGATTTCATACCATTCGTTAGAAGACAGATTGGTAAAAAGATTTATCAAAAACGGAATGTTTGAAGGGGAGCCGGAAAGAGATTTCTACGGAAATTTTTCAGTTCCTTTTAAAACTATCGGAAAATTGATTGTTCCTGATGCTGCTGAAATTAAGAGCAACAACAGGGCAAGAAGTGCAAAATTAAGAATTGCTGAAAAGATATAATTAATAGGTAAGATGAAAGGTGGAGTATTTAGCATATTAAAAGCAAGATTTCTATTGAATGATGACGCAGTAAAAAACTGGAGGTTCATTGTTTTTATCATTTTGCTCGCTATAATAATGATTGCTAATACACAGCGATACGAGCAAAAGGTTTTTGAAATTGCAAAGCTGAGTAATGAAGTTAAAGAATACAGGTCAGAATTTGTAGATCGACGTTCAGAGTTAATGAAATTGAAAATGGAGTCAACGATATCGGATAAAATGCTTGAAAAGCAAATTTTTCCGTCAACCGTACCTCCTGTGAAAATAGAAGTCAAAAAAGAAGAAGAAAAAAGTTTCCTTAAAAGAATATGGCAGTAGACGATAAACATATATCCTACAGAATTTACCTCGTAGCAGTTTTCATCTTTTTGATGGCAATTGCTATTGTTGTTAAATTGACCAATATTCAATGGGTTGAAGGGGATTATTACAGAAAGCTGGCAAAACAGCGTACCGTTCGTAATTTTGTAATTCCGGCAAACAAAGGAAATATATATTCGGCAGACGGAAGTTTACTGGCAACATCTATTCCTAATTATGAAATTAGATTTGATGCAAAAGCGCCAAAAACGGAAATTTTCGAAAAACATGTAAAAGCATTATCAGATTCTTTGGCAACTGTTTTAGACAGGCCGGGAGGTTATTTTGAACAGGAATTAAGGAAAGCCAGAGCAAATAAAAACCGCTATTATTTAGTTGCACGCAATTTGAGTTATACTGATTATGTGAAAATTAAAGGATTTCCATTATTTAATTTAGGTGCTTTTAAAGGCGGAATTATCATCGAACAGGAAACTGTCAGAAAGCATCCAATCGGGAAAATTGCAGAAAGAACAATTGGTTACGACCGAATTGATCCCGCAACCGGTGTGGAAGTTGGTAAAGGAATCGAGTGGGCTTTTAAAAGTTATCTGAACGGAAAAGACGGTAAAATTCTAAAACAAAAAATAGCTAAAGGCCAATGGAAACCAATTCGAGATGTAAACGAAGTGGATCCTCAGGATGGTTTTGATGTAATCTCTACAATAGATGTTTTTATTCAGGATATTGCACACCACGCTTTATTGAAACAGTTAGAGGATTACGAAGCTGATCATGGCTGCGTAGTAGTTATGGAAACTGAAACAGGTCGAGTAAAAGCAATTTCTAATTTAGGAAGATCAGCAGACGGATCGTATTATGAAACCACAAATTACGCTATTGCCGAATCTCATGAGCCGGGATCTACTTTCAAATTAGTTGATTTAATGGCTATTTTGGAAGATAAAGTTGCAGATACAAGTACAGTTTACGATAGTCACGGTGGAGTAGTTAAATATTACGGACGCGCTGTTCGGGATTCTCATATTGGTGGTTATGGTAAAGTTTCATTAGCACGCGGATTCGAACTTTCATCAAATACAGTTATGGTTCAGGCGGTTTATGATAATTACAAAAATAACCCGTCCAAATTTGTAGATCATATTAGAAATTTTGGATTACATAAAACATTAGGACTGCATTTTCAAGGAGAAGGAAAAGCAATTATTCCGCATCCCGGAGATAAAAATTGGTCAGGAGTTTCGCTTCCGTGGATGGCTTTTGGTTACGGAGTTTCTGTGACGCCAATGCAAACGCTTACATTTTATAATTCAGTTGCGAATAACGGTGTAATGGTGAAACCCCAGTTTGTATCTGAAATTAAAGAATGGAATAAAACGATCAAAAAATTTGATGTTGAAGTTATAAATCCGAAAGTATGTTCTCAGGAAACCATCAATAAATTAAAAGCTGTAATGCTAAATGTGGTTAAAAAAGGAACAGCTTCAAAATTATATTCGAAAGATTTTTCGATGGCTGGAAAAACCGGGACAGCTATGGTAAATTATAATAAAGCAGGAAGAGAAGGATTGTATTATGCCTCTTCTTTTGTTGGATATTTTCCTGCCGATCATCCTAAATATTCTTGTATTGTGGTAGTCCATAAACCAAATACATCAAAAAATAATTATTACGGAGCAGATGTTGCAGGGCCGGTTTTTAAAAGAATTGCCCAAAAGATATTTACAGATGCACCTTCAACAAATAAAATTAAAAAACTGGATACTGCAATTCCAAAACAGGAAAACAGTTACAATGAATATTACGCAAAAGTTGAAAAGAAATCCAAACAAGTTCCGGATTTAAAAGGAATGCCAGGAATGGATGCTATTGCCTTACTGGAGAATTTAGGTTTGAAAGTAAAAGTAAATGGAGTAGGAAAAGTAAAAAAACAGTCTTTGCAGGCTGGGCAAAATATCAGTAAAAACGAAACAATAGTATTAGAATTATCGTGAGAATACTTAAAGACATATTATACAAAGTAGCTATTGAATCTGTGACAGGTTCGACAGAAATTGACATACAAAAAATTGAGTTTGATTCAAGAAAAATTCAAGAAAAGGATGTTTTTGTAGCCATTCGCGGATCACTTTCTAACGGTCATGATTTTATTGAAAAAGCAATTCAATTGGGAGCTGTTGCTATTATTTGTGATGAGTTACCAGGGAATCTGGAAAAAGGGATCACCTATATAAAAGTTATCGATACCAATTCGGCTTTGGCTTTTATGGCAGCCAATTATTTCGAAAATCCTTCAGACAAATTAAAATTAGTAGGGGTAACCGGAACAAACGGAAAGACAACAATTGCTTCCTTATTATTTCAATTATTTGAAAAAGCAGGGTTTAAAGTTGGTCTGTTGTCAACTGTAAAAATCATGGTTGATAAAACCGAATATAAAGCAACACACACGACTCCGGATTCGATTACGATTAATCATTATCTGAATGAAATGGCAGAAGCAGGTGTGACACATTGTTTTATGGAGGTGAGCTCACACGGAATTCACCAGAAACGTACCGAAGCTTTGCATTTTGTTGGTGGGGTTTTTACAAATCTGTCTCACGATCATTTGGATTACCATCCAACTTTTGCAGAATACAGAGATGTAAAGAAATCATTTTTTGATTCGCTGCCAAAAACAGCTTTCGCCTTATCAAATGTTGATGATAAAAACGGAACTGTGATGTTACAAAATACGGTTGCCAGAAAATTTACCTATGCCTTAAAATCATATGCAGATTTCAAAGCCCAGATTTTAGAAAGCCAATTGTCAGGTTTATTGTTGAAAGTAAATGACAATGAAGTTTGGGTTAAACTAATCGGAACTTTTAATGCATACAATGTTTTGGCGATTTACGGTACTGCTGTAGAGTTAGGAATGGATAGTCTTGAGGCATTGCGTTTACTGTCTGATTTAGAAAGTGTTTCAGGTCGTTTTCAGTATATAATTTCAGAAGGAAACATCACTGCAATTGTAGATTATGCCCATACACCGGATGCTTTAGATAATGTTTTGAAAACAATTAATGATATCCGTACCAAAAACGAACAATTGATAACAGTTGTAGGTTGTGGCGGAAACAGGGATAAGACAAAAAGACCAATTATGGCAAAAATTGCTACAGATCTTAGTGATAAAGCAATTTTAACATCCGATAATCCAAGAAATGAAGATCCGGAAGTGATTTTAGATGAAATGGAAAAAGGGGTGGAGCCATATAATTATAAAAAAGTATTAAGAATTACCGATCGAAAACAAGCTATTAAAACAGCCTGTCAATTGGCTCAGCCCAACGATATTATCCTGATTGCAGGAAAAGGGCATGAAACCTATCAGGAAATAAATGGGGTTCGCCATCATTTTGACGATATGGAAACGATAAAAGAAATATTAGATCAACTAAATAAATAATAATCAGTTTTCAAATCTCAAATGCAACAAACAGATTGGAATTTGAAATTTAAAACTGGAATTTAAAAAAGAAAAAATATGCTATACTATTTATTTCAATATTTAGACAAAACGTTAGATATAGCTGGAACAGGAGTTTTTCAGTACATCACTTTCAGATCGGCTTTGGCATTTATGCTTTCGCTGCTTTTGTCAACGATTTACGGAAAAAGAATTATCAACTTTTTGCGTAATCAGCAAGTTGGTGAAACTGTTCGTGAGTTAGGACTTGCAGGTCAGAATGAAAAAGCGGGAACTCCAACAATGGGTGGGCTTATCATTATTTTTGCAACGCTGGTGCCTGTTTTGCTATTTGCACGTTTGCATAATATTTATATTGTATTGCTTATTGTAACGACCCTTTGGATGGGGACAATTGGTTTTGTGGATGATTATATTAAAATATTCAAAAAAGACAAACAAGGATTAAAAGGGATTTTTAAAGTTATTGGTCAGGTAGGTTTAGGGATTATTGTAGGGACGGTTTTATATTTCAATCCGGCTGTAACAGTAAGAACAGATACAGGGCGTACAGATATTTTTAGAGATGGAACAAATACAACTCTAGTTTTACCGGCTCCTGTTGAGGAAAAATCTACTGCGACAACAATTCCTTTTGTTAAAAATAATGAGTTTGATTATGCTGAAATTTTAGCTTTTACGGGTGAAGGATATGAGAAATGGGCCTGGTTGATTTTTATTCCGGTTGTTATTTTCATCATCACAGCTGTTTCAAACGGAGCTAATTTAACCGATGGAATTGACGGACTCGCTGCAGGAACCTCGGCAATATCTGTTCTGGCGCTCGGTATTTTCACGTTTGTTTCAGGGAATATCATTTTTTCAAATTATCTCAATATTATGTACATCCCCAATTCGGGAGAAATGACGGTTTTTATATCTGCTTTTGTGGGTGCTTTGATCGGATTTTTATGGTACAATTCCTATCCTGCATCCGTTTTTATGGGAGACACAGGAAGTTTAACAATTGGAGGGATTATTGCGGTTTTAGCAATCGCAGTTCGTAAAGAGCTATTGATTCCGCTGTTGTGTGGTATCTTTTTAGTTGAAAATTTCTCAGTGGTTTTGCAGGTCAGTTATTTTAAGTTCACCAAAAAACGTTTCGGAGAAGGCCGTAGAATTTTCCTGATGTCGCCTTTACACCATCACTATCAGAAATTGGGATATCATGAAAGTAAAATTGTAACCCGATTTTGGATTGTTGCCATCATGTTAGCCATATTATCAATCGTTACTTTAAAATTAAGATAGATTTAAATTAAAAATTGAGAATTAAAAATTAAAAATTAAAAATAGTTCTTATAAATGAAAGAAAATATTATTCAGGATAAATCATTTCTTTTTGCAATTAGGATTATCAATTTATATAAATATTTAACCACTACGAAAAAGGAATTTGTTTTGAGCAAACAAATTTTAAGATGTGGAACTTCGATTGGGGCAAATATTGAAGAGTCAATTGGAGGACGTTCAGATAAAGAGTTTTTATTCAAGCTTGAAATTTCATATAAAGAAGCAAGAGAAACGATTTATTGGTTAAAATTATTGAAAGCAACAGATTATATTTCTGCAAATGAATTTGAGAGTATTCATGCTGAAGCTGATGAAATTTGTAGAATACTGGCAAAAATTATAATAACCTTAAAAGGAAAATAAGAAATCGATTAAAAATCTAAGGTTTAAAATGATTTTTAATTTTTAATTCTCAATTTTTAATTGAAAAGAGTATGAGATTAGTAGTATTAGGAGGTGGAGAAAGTGGTGTAGGTACCGCTATTCTAGGGAAGAAAAAAGGGTATGATGTTTTTGTGTCTGATTTCGGAAAAATAAAGGAAAGCTATAAAGAAGTTCTTATAATTAATGGAATTGCCTGGGAAGAAGAGCAACATACCGAAGACCTGATTTTGAATGCCGATGTGGTCATGAAAAGTCCGGGGATTCCGGAAAAATCTCCTATCGTAAAAAAGCTGATTGAAGCTGGAATTCGTGTGATTTCGGAAATTGAGTTTGCAAAACCTTTCACGGAAGCTTTAACAATTGGAATAACAGGAAGTAACGGTAAAACCACAACAACAATGTTAACGCATCATTTGCTAAAGTCAGCAGGATTGAATGTCGGCTTAGGCGGGAACATCGGAAAAAGTTTTGCATGGCAGGTAGCAGAAAACAAATATGATGCATACGTACTCGAATTAAGCAGTTTCCAGTTGGATGGAATTATAGAATACAGACCAGATATTGCCATAATTACCAATATTAGTCCGGATCATTTGGACCGATACGAATATAAATATCAGAATTACATTGATTCAAAGTTCAGAATAACAATGAATCAGACCGAAAGCGATTATCTTATTTACGATGCAGATGATGAGACAATTGCAGAATGGTTAAAAAACAACACAACAAAAGCAAAATTAATTCCTTTTTCATTGTCAAAAATTTTCGATGAGGGGGCTTCTATAAATAACAACAAAATGGAAATAAAGATCAACCAAGAAGAGTTTACAATGGAAACAGAATACATTGCGTTAGAAGGAAAACATAACATGAAAAACGCAATGGCAGCAAGCTCTGTAGCAAAGTTGATGCAAATTAGAAATGCAACAATCCGCGAAAGTTTATCTAATTTTCAAGGTGTTGAGCACCGTTTGGAGAAAGTACTAAAGATTCAGAATGTTCAATATATCAATGACTCAAAAGCAACAAATGTAAATGCTACTTTCTTTGCTTTAGACAGTATGAATGTACCAACCGTTTGGATTGTTGGTGGTGTTGATAAAGGAAATGATTACAATGAACTAATGTCATTAGTCCGTGAAAAAGTAAAAGCAATCATCTGCTTAGGAGTTGACAATAGAAAAATCATCGAAGCTTTCGGAAATGTTGTTGACATCATGGTCGAAGTAAACAATATGAGCGACGCTGTAAAAACAGCACAACGTCTAACTGAAAAAGGAGATTCTGTTTTATTATCCCCAGCCTGCGCAAGTTTCGATTTATTCGAAAGCTACGAAGACAGAGGGAAACAGTTTAAACAAGCAGTTCATAATCTATAAAAATAGTTTAAGGTTTCAGGTTTTACGTTATGCGGGAACTTGAAACTTAAAACAAGAAAAACCTGAAACTAAACGCGCTATGAAGGAATTGGTAAACAAATTAAAAGGAGATAGAGTAATATGGTCATTCGTGGCTTTATTGGCGCTGTTTTCGTTTATGCCTGTTTTTAGTGCGAGTAGTAATTTGGCATATATAGGTCACGGAACCGGAAACACGTTGGGTTATTTGGTAAAACATCTGGCACATATCTGTATCGGATTCCTGATTATTTATTGGGTGCATAAAGTGCCTTATCATTATTTCAGGGCAATTTCTAAAGTAGCCTTACCGGTTGTTTGGATATTATTGCTTTATACATTGCTGAAAGGAACCGTAATCGCCGGAGCAAATGCAAGTCGATGGATTCAGGTACCGTTTATCGGAATCACGTTTCAGACATCAACATTGGCATCAATAGTATTGTTTATCTATGTTGCCCGTTATCTGTCTAAAACGAAAGAAGAAAACGAACCTTTTCAAACTTCATTAGTACAGCTTTGGGTTCCGGTTTTTATAACATTAGCATTGATTTTACCGGCTAACTTTTCGACCACAGCATTGATTTTTTCAATGGTAATTATGCTGACCTTTATTGGTAAATATCCACTAAAATATATTGCATTTATCATAGGTTCGGGAGTCGCAATGTTATTGTTTTTCCTTCTGATAGCAAAAGCATTTCCGGAATCAAGATTTTTCAGCAGGGTAGGAACCTGGGGAAGTCGTATTGAAAACTTTACGACTGATAAGCCTGATGAAGATGATTATCAGATTGAAAAAGCAAAAATCGCAATAGCATCCGGAAGATTTGGAGGCTTAGGCCCGGGAAAAAGTGTTCAGAAAAACTTTCTGCCACAATCCTCTTCAGATTTTATCTATGCAATTGTTGTTGAAGAATACGGTTTGGTCGGTGGCGTTTCGATATTGGTTTTGTACTTATTGTTATTGTTCCGATTTGTTATCGCATCACATAAAGCCAATACCTTATTTGGGAAATTAGTAGTCGTAGGACTCGGTTTTCCGATGATATTTCAGGCGATGATCAATATGGCCGTTGCAGTTGAATTATTGCCGGTAACAGGACAAACGCTTCCATTGATAAGTAGCGGGGGAAGTTCGATTTGGATGACCTGTTTCTCTCTTGGAATCATCATTAGTGTAACCAAGAAAGAAGAAGAAATCGTAGAAGAACAGAAAGAAAAAGAAAGAAGAAAAGAAGCACTTCAAAGATTAATAGATAAAGAATTAACCGAAGAAGATTTGGTTAGTGATGCAAGAGAAGAAATATACGAAGAAGAGCCGGTGTATTCCATTGAAGATAATTCCAAAAATCCAATGAATGCAGTATTAAACAGATAATTAAAAAACAATAATTTTTAAGACGTTGTAACTTTTAAAAAATATGACAAAGCATAAATTCATACTAAGCGGTGGTGGGACTGGAGGACATATTTATCCTGCAATTGCTATTGCAAATGAGTTAAAAATGCAATTTCCCGATGCAGAATTTCTTTTTGTAGGTGCCAAAGACAAAATGGAAATGCAAAAAGTACCTCAGGCAGGTTACGAAATAAAAGGACTTTGGATAGCCGGATTACAACGCAAGCTGACTTTACAAAATATGATGTTTCCATTAAAATTGGCAACAAGTTTGTTAGAGTCAAGGAAGATTATCAAAAACTTCAAACCAAATGTTGTAATAGGAACCGGAGGTTTTGCCAGCGGCCCTTTGTTACAGGCGGCAGGTTCAGCCGGAATTCCAACGGTAGTTCAGGAGCAAAATTCATTTCCGGGAATTACCAATAAATTATTAAGCAAAAAAGCCAATGCAATTTGTGTAGCGTATGGAAATTTAGAGCGCTTTTTTCCTAAAGAAAAAATAGTCTTAACAGGTAATCCGGTTCGTCAGGATTTAATAGATATTGATAGTAAAAGAGACGAAGCAATTACTTTTTATGGCTTAGATCCAAATAAAAAAACACTTTTGGTTTTGGGTGGAAGTTTAGGAGCCAGGAGAATAAACCAGTTAATTGAAAAAGAATTGCAAAATTTTCTTTCGCAGGACGTTCAGATCATCTGGCAATGTGGGAAATTATATTTTGAAGACTATAAAAAACACAATCAGCTAAACGTAAAAGTCATTGATTTTATTGAAAGAATGGATTTTGTGTATGCTGCAGCAGATGTGATTATTTCACGCGCCGGAGCTTCATCGGTTTCAGAATTATGTATCGTTGGGAAGCCTGTGATTTTTATTCCGTCACCAAATGTGGCAGAAGATCACCAAACTAAAAATGCTCAGGCTATTGTTGATGCAAAGGGAGCAATTTTATTGAAAGAATCAGAATTAGACAGTCAGTTTAGTATTGTTTTTGAAGCCTTATTGAAAGATCAGGGAAAACAAAATCAATTGAGTCAGAATATAAAAAAACTGGCCATGCCGGATGCGACAAAAGCTATTGTCCGTGAGATTATAAAGTTGTTATAATGGAATGTTTTATTGAAATTATACAACACATATAAAAAAGGAGTGTCTTATTTTAGGCATTTTTGAATATTTAACAAGAAAAAATATAAAGGTTTAACAGTTAGTTTTTTACAAAAGAAAACAAAAAGAAAAAGCCTTGAAAAATAGATTAAAATGAATTTAAATCAAATACAGAACGTTTACTTTATTGGCATTGGAGGCATCGGAATGAGTGCCCTGGCCCGTTATTTTAAATATATCGGGAAACAGGTTTCAGGTTACGACAAAACGCCGTCAATGCTTACAAGTGAGTTGATTGAAAGCGGTATTGATATTCATTTTGAAGATAATATCAGTTTGATTCCTAGTGATTACTATGTAGAGAATACATTGGTGATTTTTACCCCTGCAGTGCCTAAGACACACTCAGAATGGAACTTTTTTATCGAAAGACATTACGAAGTTAAAAAGCGTGCGGAAGTTTTAGGAATCATTACAAAAGATACTTTTTGTTTTGCAGTTGCCGGAACACACGGAAAAACAACAACGTCAAGTATTTTAGGACATATTTTATATGAAAGCGGTGCAGATGTTACGGCTTTTGTGGGAGGGATTGTAGAAAACTACAACTCTAATTTAATTGGAAACGGAAAAACTGTGACTGTTGTTGAGGCAGATGAATTCGACAGATCATTTTTGCATCTGCACCCCAATATCGCCTGTATTACCTCTATGGATGCGGATCATTTGGATATTTATGGTACTAGTGAGGCTATTGAAGCTTCGTTTGTAGAATTTGCTTCTAAAGTTGAAGATAAAAGTAAACTTTTTATAACCAAAGAGTTACCTCTTGAAGGAGTTCAGTGTGCTATAAATGAAGATGCTGTATACAAAGCATTTAATGTTCGCATAGAAAATGCCAATTACGTTTTTGATGTGCAGACGCCATCAGAAACTATAGAAAATTTACGCTTTGGATTGCCGGGAAAACACAATCTGATGAATGGATTGATGGCTATTGCGATGGCTAAAACTTTTGGCACCCCGACCGAGGCCATTGCAAGAGCTATTGGCTCATTCAACGGAATTAGAAGGCGTTTTTCGTATCAGATAAAAACAGATCAGTTGGTTTATATAGATGATTATGCCCATCATCCGACAGAAATAAATGCAGTACATCAGGCAGTTAGGGAATTATACCCGAATCGTAAGGTATTGGCGATTTTCCAGCCTCATCTATTCAGCAGGACAAGAGATTTTGCTGATGGATTTGCCGAAAGCCTTTCTGCATTTGATGAGGTGTTCTTACTGGATATTTACCCCGCACGCGAGCTTCCGATGGAAGGGATTACATCAGAGTGGCTGCTTGGTAAAATGACCAATTCGAACAAAAGAATTGTTGCAAAAAATGATTTATTAGCGTTAATCGAAGCCAGTGATGCGCCAATAATTGTAACAATAGGAGCTGGCGATATCGGTGAAATGGTTCCGTCAATTAAAAAAATGCTAAATGAAAATATTTAATTGGACAAATATTCGGTTAATGCTCATTTTTGGGCTGGTACTTTTTTTGTATTCGTTCGCTCAGCATCGAAATGGAAATAGAAAATTAAAAAAATCTGCCGTTGTTTTTGTAGGAGAAAATACGCTTTTTGTGAAGCCGGAAACGGTTAATAAATTGTTGATAGAAAATAAAACAGACGCTTCCAGTATCCGAAAAGATGAAGTAGATTTGAATAAGATTGAAAAAAACCTCGATACGCAAGACATGATTGAGAAGTCAGATGTTTTTGTAAGTATCGACGGTGTCCTAAAAGCGGTAGTAAAACAGAAGACTCCGATCGCCCGTATTTACGATGGTGACCGGTCTTTTTATATTGACTATGAGGGAAATAAAATGCCTTTGTCGGACAATTTTACAGCGCGGGTTCCGCTTGTTT
This sequence comes from Flavobacterium sp., assembly GCA_039933615.1. Taxonomy (GTDB): domain Bacteria; phylum Bacteroidota; class Bacteroidia; order Flavobacteriales; family Flavobacteriaceae; genus Flavobacterium. The sequence continues at coordinate 16,813 of JBDTNT010000195.1, forward strand.
CCGGGGCAATAAATGAAAAAAATAACGAAGAATTAGCTACCCTATTTCGCACAATTTACGACGATGCGTTTTTGAAAAAAAACATCATTGCAATCCAAATTATGCCTAATGGTAGCTTAAAAATGTTTAACAGAAATTATAATTACTTCATCGATTTTGGCAGAACGATGAATGTTGATAAAAAATTCAGAAACTATAAAGCCTTTTTTCAAAAAGCAGTTTTAGATAGTTCGTTATATAAATACAACAAGATTGACCTTAGGTTTACGGAACAAGTAGTTTGCACAAAATAATAGAAAATGGAAAAAGATAACATTGCAGTAGGTCTAGATATTGGAACGACAAAGATAGTTGCCATGATTGGCAAGAAAAACGAGTATGGTAAACTGGAAATTTTGGGAATTGGAAAATCCAAAAGCCTGGGAGTTGCAAGAGGTGTTGTAAATAACATTACGCAAACAATCCAATCGATTCAGCAAGCGATATTAGAAGCGGAAAATAATTCAGGTTATAAAATAAAAGATGTTGTTGTTGGTATTGCCGGACAGCACATCAGAAGTATTCAGCATACAGATTACATCAGCCGCAGTAATCCGGAAGAAGTGATTGGCGAAAATGATATTCAGCTTTTGATCGACCAGGTTAATAAACTGGCCATGTTACCGGGAGAAGAAATTATTCACGTTTTGCCACAGGAATTCAAAATCGACGGACAATCGGAGATTAAAGAACCTATCGGAATGTACGGCGGAAGATTAGAATCTAGTTTTCACGTAGTAGTTGGACAGGCTTCTTCCATCAGAAACGTTGGAAGATGTATTCAGAGTTCAGGAATCGAATTGTCAGGCTTGACGTTAGAGCCTTTAGCTTCAGCTGATGCGGTTTTAAGTCAGGAAGAAAAAGAAGCTGGTGTTGCCCTTATTGATATCGGTGGCGGTACAACAGATTTGGCAATTTTTAAAGATGGGATCATTCGTCATACCGCTGTAATTCCTTTCGGAGGAAATGTGATTACAGAAGACATCAAAGAAGGATGCTCTATCATAGAAAAACAGGCAGAACTTTTAAAAATAAAATTCGGGTCAGCATGGCCGGGAGAAAATAAAGACAACGAAATTGTTTCTATTCCTGGTTTAAGAGGAAGAGAGCCAAAAGAAATTTCGCTTAAAAACTTATCTAAAATTATCCATGCCCGTGTGGTAGAGATTGTAGAACAGGTTTTTGCGGAAATCAAAGCTTACGGACACGAAGATCCTCGTAAAAAATTAATAGCAGGAATTGTTCTTACCGGTGGTGGTGCTCAACTGAAACATATTAAGCAATTAGTCGAGTATATCACAGGTATGGATACCCGAATCGGATATCCGAATGAGCATCTTGCGGGTAATTCAAGCGAAGAAATTTCAAGTCCGTTATTTGCTACAGCAGTTGGTCTTGTCATGAATAGTATCGAAAATAGTACGCAAAGTGCTGTTAGAATGGAACTTGTAAATGAGCAGCCAAGAGTGGTTTACAAAACAGTAAACACTCAGCCACAACAACCTGTTCAGCAGAGATACGAAGTTGAAGAAAACTACGTTGAAAGAGTAGAAATTATTGACGATCACAGAGAAGTTAGAAATAACGGGACCAAGGAAGAATCTACCGAAACAAAAATAAGAAGATCATTTTTTGATCGATATGTCGATAAAATCAAAGATTTTTTAGATAACGCAGAATAAGTAAAATAAGAAGAGGATTGCTTTTTGCCCCAAGTCAAGAAGTAAAAAATGTATTTAATAAGAATTTCAAAACCAAAAAGATGATGAGCAACTCAGAATTTGGAAGTATTTCATTTGATTTACCAAAAAACCAATCAAATGTAATCAAAGTAATAGGTGTCGGTGGAGGCGGAAGTAATGCTATAAACCACATGTTCAAGCAAGGTATTAAAGGGGTAGATTTTATCGTTTGTAATACAGATTCACAGGCACTTCAAAATAGTGCTGTACCAAATAAAATTCAATTAGGGATGAATTTAACAGAGGGTCTTGGAGCAGGAGCAAATCCTGACGTTGGACAACAATCTGCTATTGAAAGTATCGCCGATATTGAAAAAATGTTAGACCGTGGCACCAAAATGGTATTTATTACCGCTGGTATGGGTGGAGGAACAGGTACAGGTGCTGCTCCGGTAATTGCACAATTGGCAAAAGAAAGAGAAATTTTGACAGTTGGTATCGTAACTATTCCTTTTCAGTTTGAAGGGAAAGTACGCCAGGAACAAGCGTTACTAGGAATCGAAAAACTGCGTAAGCAGGTCGATTCCCTAATTGTAATCAATAATAATAAATTAAGAGAAGTATACGGAAATCTGGGTTTTAAAGCCGGATTCTCTAAAGCGGATGAAGTTTTGGCAACTGCCTCAAGAGGTATTGCTGAAGTAATCACGCACCACTATACTCAAAATATCGATTTACGTGATGCTAAAACTGTTTTATCAAACAGTGGAACAGCTATCATGGGATCTTCTGTTGCGGCGGGTGAAAACAGAGCAAAAGATGCAATCGTTTCAGCATTGGATTCTCCGTTGTTAAACGACAACAAAATTACAGGAGCCAAAAACGTATTGTTGCTTATCGTTTCTGGATCAGATGAAATTACACTTGATGAGATCGGAGAAATCAATGATCACATTCAGGCCGAAGCAGGATTTAATGCTAATATTATCATGGGAGTTGGTGAAGACGAAACTCTTGGTGAGGCTATTGCTGTAACTATTATTGCGACAGGTTTTGATGTTGAACAACAAAACGAAATCGTAAACACAGAACCTAAAAAAATCATTCATACGTTGGAAGATGAGCAAAGAAGCGTTCATAATCTAACAAATAGAACACTTACTTCTTTTGATCTAAATGCAGAGACATCTACTGCACCATCAGAGCAAAAGATAGTTTTTGATTTAATGGAAGATACGGTTGCTCCCGTAATACCTACTCCAGTTGCACCAGTTAATGTTGCTCCAACAATCAATCAGGAAGAATTGGTGGTGATGTCAGAGTTTATCAAAAATCTTGATGTAACTTTCGAAATCGTTTCGCCAATAACTGATATAGATTTCAAAATCTCTACACCGGAAGTTCAGGCTTTTCAGGAAGTAAAACCTGTTCAGCAGAGAGTTTTCGAAAAAGAAGAGCAAACTACTTTTTCATTCGATTTACCTCTTTTCAGAGCAGAACCGGAAGCGAAGAAAGAACCTGCAGTTTTTGAAGATAATAAGATTTTGTTCGAATTGACAAGCGATACACGTAATATAAAAGTGAATGATCCGGTACAGTTTGTTCCGGTAACAGAACTTTCAGATAATGGGATTATCAAATATTCGCTGGAAGAATACATGGAAGTTGAAAACGACCTGATCACTTCAAAACCGGCTGAAAAAGTAATTGAAGATGTAGTTCCGGAAGAATTAAACATCACTTTGAAGCCAAGAGTTGATTTTGCTCAGGAGCCGGCTTTTACAACAACAGACCATGTTTCTCCGATGGAATTGACAATCGAAGAGACTTTACGCCTAAGAGCGGAAGAAAGAAGAAAGAAACTAAAAGAATTTAATTATAAATTCCATAATAATGTTTCAAGAATTGATGAACTTGAAAAAGAACCTGCTTACAAAAGATTAGGTATCGATCTTTCAAATAATCAGTCAAATACAACCAATTCAAGAATATCTGTTGGTACTGACAGTAATAATGATTTGCAATTACGTTCCAATAATTCATTTTTGCACGATAACGTAGATTAATATTACAATCATAATAATAGGATAACCCGAAAATTGGATTTAATTTTCGGGTTATTTTTTTTATCTTCGCACAGAATTTAGAATTTGACTTTCTTTTGATGAATTAAAAGAATTTTAAATTTGTTGAGGATTCAGGTTTTGAAACAATAATATCAATTTTATAAGCACTGGCTTATTCAAATAAATAAAATAAAATGAGTTTACAAATACAAATCATGGACGAGATTAAAACGGCCATGAGAGCAAAAGATACAGTAGCATTAGAAGCATTAAGAGCAATTAAATCTGAAATGTTACTGGCAGCAACTGCATCTGGATCAAAAGAAGAATTAACTGAAGACGATGAAGTTAAATTGCTTCAGAGATTAGTAAAAACGCGTAAAGAAAGCGCAAGGATTTTTACAGAACAAAATCGTCCTGATTTAGCAGAACCGGAATTGGCTCAGATTGCTGTAATCGAGAAATTCTTACCGGCACAATTAAGCGAAGAAGAAGTAGAAGCTGTAATTGCTAAAATTATTGCTGAAACCGGAGCTTCAGGAATTGCTTCAATGGGTAAAGTTATGGGATTAGCTTCTGCACAATTAGGCGGAACTGCTGAAGGAAAAACAATTTCTACAATCGTTAAGAAATTATTAGTATAAGAATTTTAGATTTAGAGTTCAGATTTTAGATTTAATCTGAACTCTAAAATCAATAACCTGTAATAAAAATGACTACGTAGTTCAACTGGATAGAATATCAGATTTCGGCTCTGAGGGTTGGGGGTTCGAACCCCTCCGTAGTCACTTTAAAAATAAAAAGCCTGTAAAATTTTGATTTTACAGGCTTTTTTGTTCGACAAAATCTACGATTGTTTTGATTACCACTCCTTATTTTTATTGAGGTTACTGGTTAGGATCCTGTAACGTTTTTAATTCTTATGTTGAACAATTGAAACTACCTGAGTTTTATCATATAGGTTACGATACTTTGTATAGAAAAGGCTTTTGGCTCCAATCTTTTTACCTAATATTACTTCCACAATTTACTTTTCTCATCATCAAATTTGATAATTAGGATTTTGAATCTTTAGTTTTATACTTAATAAACTCGTCGGTTGTAATTCAAAAAAATATTTTTAATACATATAGATTTTGAATATTCAAAATAAAGAGGATGAATATGAGAATAAAATCTAATAAAAAATTAATAGATTTTTTGGTTTAAAATTTAATTTTTTATTTCAAAAATCTATTTTAGATAATGCTTGGTAATTTGTAATGATAAAGTTTTTTATTTATTATTATATATGTATATGCTTGTCAGTTGATTATTAAATATTATTTTTGCTTTTTTTTAACATGGAAATAATTACATATTAATGTCGAAAAGCAAATTTCTTTTTTTACTCTTATTTTTTATATCGTTAGCCTATTCTCAAACTAAGCATGCTACTGTAATGGTTAATGCGAGGGCTCAGAAAGATAAAATTTTGATTCGTTGGGCAATTAATTCTCCAATTGAATGGCAAAAAGCAAATAAAAAAGGATTTATAATTACAAGAACTACAGTATTACGGGATGGAAATGTTTTGTCTAAACCCGAAAAAATATTGCTTACATCAAAACCCCTTGTTCCTGAGCCTTTAGATTCCTGGATGGATTTGGTACAAAAAGATAATAATGCAGCTATTATTGCACAATCTATTTATGGAGAAAGTTTTGAAGTCACTTCAGCAAAAGAAGGAGACTTGTCAAAAATAGTAAATATGGCAGATGAACTGGATCAGCGGTATACATTTGCTTTATACGGAGCTGATATGAGTTTTTCCGGTGCTGTAAAAGCGGGCTGGGGATTTGTAGATACCAATGTAATGAAAAATGAAGTGTATGCTTATCAGGTAAGCGTTTTTGAAAGTCCTAAGGTTAAAGAATCATCTTATATGATAGGCTTAAAGGATTATACTATACTTCCGGCTCCAACTGATTTTATTGCAATTCCTGATGATAAAAAAGTATTACTTTCCTGGGATTATGAAACATTCAAAAGAATTTATACTTCTTATATGGTAGAAAAATCTTCTGATGGGATTAATTTTAGTCCAATTGCAACGACACCTTTAGTAAACTTAAATGATAAAGACGAGCATTCTTCTAAAACCATGTACTATATCGATACACTTAATGTGAACAATAAAACATATCAATATAGATTATATGGTATAACGTCATTTGGAGAAAAAGGAGAATTGACAAAAACAATTACAGCGACAGGAATAGCTGCTATAGTAACTCCGGCGAGATTGGCAGATTATAATATTGTTAACTCCAATGAAGTTAACTTAGAATGGGAGTATCCTAAAGAATCGGAAAGTTTTATCCAGGGTTATGAAATTAATTTAGCAGATAACGATAGAGGTCCGTATAAAGTTGTTTCTAAAATTATTGCCCCATCTGAGAGAAAACTCAATTATAAAGAGAGCTTATTTCCATCTAATTATTTTACCATCTCTGTTGTTGGCAAAAACAATCAGCGATTAACCTCTCAAAGTATGTTGGTTCAGCCTGTAGATTCAATACCTCCGGCAAAACCAACAGGAATTGAAGGTGTAATTGACAGTCTTGGAGTGGTTCAGTTAAAATGGAAACCAAATCAGGAAAAAGACTTGCGGGGCTATCGGATCTTAAAAGCCAATAATACAGGTGAAGAGTTTGTAGATATATATCATCAATCCTATGTAGGGAATGACTATAAAGATAGTGTGAGTTTGAAAATGACCAATAGTAAGGTTTATTATAGAATTGCTGCGGAGGATATGCGATTTAATATTTCAGAACCATCTGATGTTTTGATATTGGACAAGCCGGATAAAATCCCGCCTGCCGCGCCTATATTCAAAGATTACGATAATAAAGATGGCAAAGTACATTTAAAATGGATACGAAGTTATAGTGAAGATGTAGTAGGATATAGTCTAAGAAGGAGAGAAAAAGGACAAGAAAAGTGGATGGAAATTAAGCAAATAAATGACACTATTCAGGAGTTTACAGATGATAGGGTAGAGAACAAGAAAACATACCAGTATGCTATTTTGGCAAAGGATAAAAGTAATCTTTGGTCATCATTAGAGCATTCTACAATAACAGTAAATGTATTGAATTTTACTCCGGCTAAAATAATTAGTTTTTTGCAAGGTTTGCCAGACAGGGAAAATAAGAAAATAGTACTCAACTGGGATTATGTCAAAAAGCACTCTGAAATCTTGGGACTAAGTATTTATAAAAATGTAAAAGGGATGCCACCAACACTTTGGAGAGAATTAAATAATGATGTTTTTACTTTAGAAGATAAGAACTTAAAAATTAATCAGGAATACGAATATCATTTCGTTCCTAATTTAGAAAGCGATACTCCGGCAAAAGCTGAAACTCTAACAGTTATATATTAAGCCTATGAAGAATTTTTACTTATTTATTTTTTTATTGGTTTCAGGATTTACTTTTGCACAGGTAAATTATACTATAAAAGTTACTAATCTTACTTATAGAATAAATGAAGGGGTTAAAAACAGAACCAGTTCAAATATTAGAATAACTATTCACTACCAAAATGGGACAAGTGCTAATGCATATGCAAGAGATATCGATAATGATGGGGATAATGAAAGTCATATAAATTTACCAGATGTAAATAGTGTTTCTAAGCCTGTTTCGATAGAATGCTATGCATTTGTTAATTTTAGATCAGGTACTGATGCTAATAGCTCTAAATATGCCAATGTAAATACTTATTGTCCGAGCGGTTCTTTTAATCAGGGGTATTCTCCCAGAATGACAAATATTACATTTAATTACTCTATTGAAGCTAAAATAAATGTAATTCAACCACCAACAGATAATATTTTACCAACACATACAAAAAAAACAATAGTAGCTTCCTCAGGTTATGATGCTCCATATTATAAATGGCAGTATACATTGACACCTAATGCGACATCAACTCAATGGATAGATTTAGCACAATACAATAACTCGCAAAGTATTACTGTAGATGCAGTCGATATTTTAGGAGCAAATGCAGGTTTGAATATTGGAAAAAACATCTATTTTCGAATAAAACCTTGTACTGCGACACCCGGTTTAAGTGGATTAGCAACTTATTCAATTCGTTTGTCTGCCCCAATAGTAAATTCTTATGCCGCTATTCAGCCCAAATGTTATGATACTAATGATGGTGCCGTAGAACTTGTTTTTAACAGGTCTCTACTGAATGGAGAACAATTAAATTACACGTTACTGGATAATAATACAAATATGCCCACCGCTTATAATGGTGCGTTAACAATTGGTACAGATAAAAAATTTAATATTTCGGGTTTGAATGGTGGCAAATATACCTTACAATTAATAGGTTTTAAAGATGGATTGAATACATCTGTTCCTAATGGCGTTGATCCTGATTTATTTGCACTTACAACCTTTACAATAGCATCTCCTCCTATATTAGATTTTGCACTAAATAGTTCAGATGTGCAATGTAATGGAGGTCAGGATGGTACTGTAACTATCACACCGACAGGGGGAACTCGCACTTCATCAGGCAATGATTATTATTCATTAGATAATGGAACTAATTGGATTCCATTTCCAAATAATAACCCCTACACTATTAGTGGTTTAATACCTGGAACATACAAATTGAAAGTAAAAGACATGAATGGGTGTATCGCTAAAGTTCAAACAGTAGTAAATGGAGAGATTCAGCTAGGTGATGATAAAGTACTGGAAAAAACAATATCGCAACCTTCATTACCATTAACCCTCAATTACACATCAAAAAAAGACCCCACTTTTTACGGAGGAGCGAACGGGAAATTAGTAGCCTCAATAACTGGTGGAACTATTAATGATGATAAATCTTATGACTACGAATGGAAAGACAGCAATGGTATTCTTTTACCAGCAACGGCCCAATATAATTCTGCTGATGAAACATATAATATTACATTGAATAATATTACTGCGGGAGAATACAAATTAACGGTAAAAGATAAAAATTACAATACTGCCACAAATAAAGCAGGTTGTTCAATTATTGAATCATCGCAAATTTTAATTCAACCGAACCCAATTGTAATTACAATAGAAGAAGCGCAGGCAATTTCTTGTAACACTGAGAATTTAGATTCAGATGCAAATAAATTCTCAGACGGAATTTTAAAAGCGACAGTAAGTGGTGGTGTTAAATTTACAGGATCAGAAAATAATGGTTTACCATATAAATTTATTTGGTCAAAGTACAATACTGTAACAAATCTATGGGAGGAATTGACAGATTATAAGACAGCTACTGCGGGAGATCTTTCACGAGGAAACTATTCACTGAATGTTGTAGATGCTTACGGAATAGTACAAGGAACTTATAATTCTACAGATTTAGAAACGGCAATTCCTACGACTAAAGAAATTTTAGAACCGGCAAAACTTGACTTATCATTTATTTCCGGAAATGTTTCCTGCCACGAAGGGAATAACGGTTGGGCTACAGCCACAGTTACTGGAGGAGCGGGATCGTATAGCTATACCTGGTATAATACTGGAAATGGAATTATTGATGGAAATAAAATATCTCAGCTGACAGCTGGTGAATATTTTATAGAGGTGACAGATGCAAAGGGCTGTTTTACAAAAGGCAGCATCATAATCACTGAGCCAGATGAAGAAGTGAAAATTGACTACTTAGAAATTTTTACGCCCACTTTTTCAGGAGCGACAAACGGAAGAATTGTGGCGAAGATAACTGGAGGAACACCTTTTGATGGAATAGAAAATAATGGCAAATTGTATAATTACGAATGGAAAAACTCAACAGGAGTATTACAAACTACTACTGGGATGTTAGAAAATGGAGTTTATACGATTACTATAAATGGCGTTCCGGCAGATGATTATTTTTTAACTATAAAAGATAAAAATTATAACGAACCAACGAATCAAATCATTAATTGTTCTGCACTTGAGTCAAAAGTGACACTAAATGAACCTGACCCTCTAAAAGTTGTTTTTGAAATCGTTCGTACTATTTCTTGCAACACAAATAATGAGTTCGGAAATGATACAGATACAACACCACAGGACGGAAAGCGCGATGAATCGCAGGATGGAATTTTAACAGCCCATGTTTCCGGCGGAACTCCGCTGGCATCTTCTGCAAATAATGGGCTGCCTTATTATTTTTATTGGAAAAAACAACAAACGGATGGTTCCTGGACAGCTTTATTAAGTATTAAGGGCGAGACAGCTTCCAATCTTTCTCATGGGAATTATGCGCTAAATGTAAAAGACAGAAACGGAATCATGCTAGGGACTTATGTCAATAATTTGCTGACACAAGAAATTGATGTTACACAATTGATGCAGGAACCTCCAAAATTATCCGTAACCATTACTCATGGGGATGTTTTTTGTAATGAAGGAAATGACGGTTGGGCTACAGCAAATGTTATTGGAGGGACACCTCCGTATGATTATAAGTGGTCTAATGACGTAGAAATCAATGAAAATACTGTTTTAAAAACAGGTGAATATTGGGTGTTTATTACAGATGCTAAAGGATGTACTACTCAGGAAAGTGTTACGATTTTACAGCCTGCAACACCACTGGCCATTAAATATATCGAAGTTTTGAATCCAGGCTTTTACAAAGCTACCAATGGAAAAATTGTGGTAGAAGTTACCGGTGGTACTATTTTTTCAGACAACTCTTATTGGTTTGAATGGAAAAATAGTAAAGGAATTGTACTAACGACAACGACAACCAATTTCAGTAATGGTATTTATACGATCACTTTAAGTGGGCTTGGTGAAGAAATCTATAGCTTAACAGTTCGTGATGCTAATTATAATGCTGCAACAAACAGAACTAGCTGTACAGTAATAAATTCGGTTACCACTTTAGACGATCCGGATCCTCTTGAAGTTACTTTTGAAGTAGTTCGAACTATTTCCTGTAATGTGAGCAACCAATTTGGAAATGAAACAGATAGTGACCCCCTCGACAATCAGAGAGACGAATCGCAAGACGGAATTCTGGTAGCTCATGTGAAAGGAGGAATTCAGTTGCTCGCCGATAAAAATAATGGATTACCCTATTATTATATATGGAAAAAGCAGCAAAAAGACGGTTCATGGGTGCTATGGAATAATCATGATGAAACAGCGGAGTATCTATCTGAAGGAACTTACGCATTGAATATTGAAGATGCCAACGGAATAAAACTAGGTACTTATATCAATAATGTTTTGGTTAAAGAAATAGATATGACACACTATATGCCAGAGCCTGTAAAGTTAATTCTAAGTTTTACCAAGTTTGATGTAGGCTGTACCACCGGTGATGACGGTTGGGCAGAAGCACATGTTTCCGGAGGGACTGCACCTTATACGTACGAGTGGACAAATGGTGCAACAACTGCAAAAATTGAAAACGTTACCACAAACAATTATTTTGTAATAGCAACAGATGCAAAAGGATGTGTTGTTCAGGGAAGTATTTTTGTTGGGGATCCAAATGGAATATTTACTACTGAAACAGTCAAAAATCCTATTTGTTTTAAAGGAAATGATGGATCAATAGAAATAAATGTTACAGGAGGGAATTTGCCTTTCAGCTATTTATGGAATACTGGAGCCACTACTAAAGATTTAAAAAATCTTACAGCAGGCAATTATGAAGTAGCGATTACCTGCCCGGATTGTTGTGTGTATAAAAAGAGATTTATTTTAAAAGACCCAGACTCCATTGTAGTCGATTTAGGAAAAGACAGAACCTTGTGTAATGATCAAAATCTGGATTTAGATGCTACAATCACAGATCAAAAAGCACAGTATAGCTGGACATCTACCAACGGGTTTACGTCAGATCAGGCAAAAGTAAGTCTGACCAAAGCAGGAACCTATCACGTAAAAGTAACTTCAGGATTAGGATGTATTAGTGAAGATGAAATTGTAATAAAAACAAGCCAGGCCATAATAAGTTCTGAATTTTTACTGAGTTCACAAGCCTATTTAGACGAAGAAGTGATTTTAATTAATACCAGTAATCCTTTTGGTGAAAGTACCAGTTGGATAATTCCTAAAGGAGTAAACGTTGTAGAACAAAAAGAAAAATATATAACCCTTAAGTTTGATGCAACAGGAGTTTATTCAATTGGTTTACAACAAACACAAGGAGAATGTTATGCTGCATACACTAAAAATATTACAGTAGAGCAACGAAGCACGTTACCAAATACGGATACTAAATCCCAATTTATTGTAGATTTTATCGTAACCCCAAATCCGAGTAATGGAAATTTTAAAGCATTGGTAAGTTTAGAAAACAATAGCGCAATAAGTTTAAGGTTATTCTCGACAACCGGGCAAAACACTATGATTCAGAAAAAAGAATCAGGAAAGAAAAAGTATGAAATAGATTTTCAGACCACATTAGAATCCGGAATGTATGTTTTAGTATTAGAAACAGGGCAACAAACATTGGTTAAAAAAATTATCATCTATTAAAAAATGAAGAACCTTTTCAAAAATATAATATTATTTATCCTGTTTTTACAGTGCTCCCCCTTCGGGGGCTGGTGGGATGCTTACGCCCAGCTTTATCCCGTTCAGTTAACACCAGTTTTTAATAGTCCGTATAGCTTAAAAATTTCAGATTATGCCACTAGCATGGATACGAAAATGCGGTTGCTTATCAATCCTACAGATATCTCTATATCGCAAAGGCAGGTACGTCTTAAATTGTACATACAAGGCAACGGACTTAATATACAAAGTAGTGATTATATACAAGGACAGCGGCCGGTTTTTATAAATGGTGGAGAATTACAAACGCTGACCAATACTGATATTGCTGCTCTTTTTAGATTAGAAAATCTACAGGGAATTTCTCCTGCGCAATATACCACTGGCCTGCCGGAAGGAATGTACAATTTTTGTTTTGAAATGTATGATTTTGTGACCAATCAAAAGATCTCACAAAAAAGCTGTTCAGGTTTATATCTTATTTTGAATGACCCGCCAATACTTAATACACCACAGCGAAATGAGCAAATTGCTTCAACAGAGTTTCCTAATATTTTATTTACCTGGACACCACGCC
>JBDTNT010000196.1:0-12396 GCA_039933615.1 Flavobacterium sp.
TCTGAAGATTATACCCGAATTGTACTTAAAAATAAAGTGATCAATGCAAAAATCGACGATTCAGTTTTTACTAATTAATTGCTTACTGGCAATTGTTTTCGTTTCTTGTGGCTCAGTCACAAAAAATTATTCTCCTAAAAAATTAGACAAAACGTCTTATGAAGCTCCGTATTTTTCAGATTCAAAAACAGATTACGTTTATAAAACCAACATCACGGTTTACGGAAATGAAATATCCGGAATTTTTATCGCCAAAAAAATAAACGACACCATACACCGGGTTGTTTTTACGACAGAATTTGGAAATAAATTATTAGATTTTGAAATTTCCGAAAAGAGTTTTAAAGTCAATTCCATTGTATCAGAATTAGACCGAAAAATACTTGTCAATACCTTAAAAGAAGATTTTCGATTATTGTTGAAAAAAGAATATTTAATTCAGGAACAGTTTGAAAACGAATCATATAACATATACAAATCGGCTGATGGCAAGAGAGATAATTATCTCTTTGTATCCAAAAAAAATCAGAAATTAGAAAAAGTCGTTAACGCGTCTAAAACAAAAGAAAAAATAACCCTCACATTTAGTTCAGAAAACAATATTTTTGCCGAGAAAATTGAGATTATTCATCAGAACATTAAATTGAAAATTGAGTTAAATTATTTTAAATCAGAATAGAAATTTAAGCAACCATTAAATCAAACCAAAATGAGAAAATTAACTATTATTGCCTTAGTTTTATTTATCGGAATCACTACTACACAAGCACAAGTAAGCGTTAGTCCGGGGATTAGAGGAGGTTTAAATCTTTCGGGATTAACAAACGTCGATGACAGCAGTACTAAATCTGATTTCTATATCGGAGGATTTTTAAATATAAAATTTAATAAATATTTTTCGCTTCAGCCAGAATTAAGTTATTCAAGACAAGGTTCACAAGGCAGGGAATATAATGTGTTTAATGATTCGTATCGTAATGTAAATTATGACCTGAATTATGTAACGGCAGGAGCTGTTGCAAAGTTTAATTTTAGGGGAAGTGGTTTTCATGTTTTAGCCGGACCTTCATTTGATTTTAAAACAGATGATAATTTTGGCGATTATGGTTACAGACCTGTTGATTTTGATTTAGCTATCGTAGGTGGTGTTGGTTACACCCTGCCAAACGGATTAACGTTTGAGGCAAGAATTAAACAGGGTTTCATTGACATTTATGGTTATGACGGTCTTGATTACGATGATAACGGAGATTATTATTATGATGATATAATCTTAAATCAGGTATTCCAGATTGGTATTAGCTATACATTTAAAATGAAATAAAAACAGATAAAAACAAATGAATAACAGAAACCTAATAATTGCAATAATTGTTTTTTTTACAGCATTAAATTTAAACGAGCAAGTAACTTTCAGACCGGGAATTCAGGCAGGAATAAACATTTCGAAGTTTACAGATTCAGATCTTGGAAATAAAACTGATTTTTATATTGGAGGATTTGGAGCTTTGAAACTTTCAAAATTTTATACCCTACAACCTGAATTAACCTACTCCAGACAAGGTGCTAAAGGGAATATTTCGATGGGAAGTACTTCTACCTACGACCAAGTATCAAATAGTTATAATACAATTGATGAATATGGTAATGTAGATGCTTCTTTGCAATATATTTCAGGAATTACAATTAACAAAATCAATTTTACTGAAAGTCTTTATGTATTAGCCGGACCCTTTTTCGATATACTGATAGCGGATGACGTTAAAGTTGATCCTAAAAATAATGAAGGGAATTTTAATAAAGGAGATGATATTGACTTAGGGATTATTGGAGGGCTTGGCTATAGTTTAAAAAACGGAATTTCATTTGAAGGAAGAGTTAAAAAAGGTTTCACAAATTCTTTCACTAATTATTATGCTGATAGTAATGATACAGGAAATTTAGTATTTCAATTTGGTGCAACTTATACTTTTGGAAAAAAATAATATCGATGGTTCTAATAGATTTTTACAAAATAGTTTCGGAAGAAAAAATATCCGATTCGAAATATGTTTTTACAATTTTGGTCAATGAGAAACATGAAGTTTTTAAAGGCCATTTTCCGGGAAATCCGATTATGCCGGGAGTTTGCATGATTCAGATTATTAAAGAACTAACCGAATCTATTACAAAAAGTGAACTGATGATTCAGACACTTGCCAATGTAAAATTCATGGCGCTTATTAATCCTGAAGCTACTCCGGAACTGCGTCTGGAACTTGATGTTGTTATTAGTGAAGATAATTTGGTTAAAGTGAAAAACACTACTTATTTTAACGAAACTGTTGCTTTAAAATTAAGCAACACTTATAAAAAATTATAATTATGAAACTATTACTGACATTAATACTATGGGTAAATTTTGCTGCCACACCAGATTTGGCCAGCATTCGTAAAATGTATACAGAAGTTCCGAAATCAGAAGCTAATGCGAAGGATTTTGTAGAAAAACTTTCGGGTATTTCCAACAATGATGACAAAATACTGGTGGCTTATAAAGCCGCTTCAATTTTACTGGATTCTAAATTTGAAAAGAAATTAGGCGTAAAAATTGATCGTTTTAAAGAAGGTGCCAAATTACTTGAATCGACTGTTGCCAGTGAACCAAACAACATCGAAATTAGAATGATCCGCCTGAGCATCCAGGAAGATGTGCCTGGAATTACAGGTTACAAAAAGAACATTAAAGAAGACAGAAAATATATTACAGAACATTACAGCGACCAAAATGCTGCTTTAAAAGGATATCTAAAAGACTTTGTACTGCAATCTAAAAGTTTCTCTAAAAAAGAGAAGCAATTTGTACAGTAGACAAAGAAACCAAATTCAATGAAACCTATAATTCCGCAACAAGAATTTCTTCATGCTGTTAATTTTTGTGTTATTGTACCAACGTACAATAATCACAAAACGTTAAGAAAAGTGCTGGATTCTATTTTAGATTTCACTCCAAATGTCATTATAATCAATGATGGATCGACCGATGAAACAAGCGAAATCTTAAAACAATATTCGCAGCTCACTCAAATTCATCATGCTAAAAATTCCGGAAAAGGAATGGCTTTGCGAAATGGTTTCAAAAAAGCCATTGAAATGAATTTTGAATATGCGATCACAATCGATTCTGACGGGCAACATTTCGCTTCTGATATTCCGGATTTTATAGCTGAAATTCAAAATCAGCCGAATTCTTTACTGATCGGAAGCCGAAATATGACACAGGAAAACGTGCCTAAGAAAAGTAGTTTTGGTAATAAATTTTCTAATTTTTGGTTTTGGTTTGAAACCGGAATCAGGCTGGACGACACACAATCCGGGTTTCGATTGTATCCGTTACAAATGATTCCGCGAAAATATTATACCAATAAATTCGAATTTGAAATTGAGGTTATTGTGCGTTCGGCCTGGAAAGGAATTGTGGTAAAGAATATCCCAATTCAGATTTTATACGATCCTGCGGAACGTGTTTCCCATTTCCGTCCTTTTAAAGATTTTACCCGAATCAGTATTCTTAATACCGTTTTGGTAGTCAATACGCTGTTATACATAAAACCGCGTGATTTTTTCAGAAAAGCAAAAAAAAAAGGATTTAAGAAATTTTTTCTGGAAGATATTTTAGAAAGCAGCGATTCTGATTTTAAAAAAGCAGCTGCAATTGCACTAGGAATTTTTATCGGAATGTCACCTTTTTGGGGATTTCAAACCATATTGCTTTTATTTTTTGCCACTTTATTTAAGCTCAATAAAGTCATTGCTTATTTGTCCTCCAATGTGAGCTTCCCCCCTTTTATCCCCTTTATTATTTACGGTTCACTAAAAATGGGAAGCTATTTTGTATCCAGTGAAACTCCCTTGGTTTTAGACAGTTCGCTTACACTTGACGATATTCAGAAAAATGCAACGCAATATATCGTAGGAAGTCTTATTTTAGCAACCGTTTCGGCGTTGATTGTTGGGCTTTTGAGCTACTTACTTTTAACCTTTTTTAGTTCCACTAAAAACAAAAAATAAACATGCATCATTATTTTTACGCTATTCATTTATTTGTAAATAAAAGAAAATCGCTGTCCATTCTATTGGCAGTCGGGATGCTGTTTGTATTTGGTTTTTTTGCATCTCAGATAAAATTTGAAGAAGACATTACCAAACTTATTCCAACAAACGACAAATCTGATGTGACGGCAAAAGTGTTAAAACAACTTAATTTTGCTGATAAAATTACTGTTATTTTCAAACTGAACAAAAACGGGACCGAAGAAGATTTAAAAGAAATGGCAACTGTTTTTTCAGACAGTGTTGCTAAATCCTGCAAACCTTACATCACCGGAATTCAGGGAAAAATTGACGAAGAAAACATTCAGGAAACTATTGATTTTGTTTATGGTAACCTGCCTCTTTTTCTGGAGAATAAAGATTACGCTGCTATTCAGAATAAACTGCAAAAAGACAGTATTGCGGCTACCGTTCAGGGAAATTACAAATCGATTATTTCCCCTTCCGGATTTGTAACCAAAGATTTTATTCTGCAGGACCCGTTGGGAATTTCCTTTATAGCTTTAAAAAAATTACAACAGCTGAATGTTGGTGATGATTTTACACTCGATAATGGTTTTGTAATGACCAAAGACAAAAAGAAATTACTGCTTTTTATTACTTCAAATCTTCCATCGAGCGAAACGGAGAAGAATACCATTTTTGCTGCTAAGCTTAAATCAATACAGAATCATTTAAATCAGAAATTCAAAACCAAAACTTCCATCAGTTATTTTGGTTCTGCCCTGATTGCTGTTGCAAACGCGAATCAAATTAAAAGTGATATTATCTTAACGACATCTATCGCGATGGTTACGCTGATGCTAATTTTAATTTTATTCTACAGAAAAGTATTCATCCCGTTAATCATTTTTCTGCCAACCCTTTTTGGAGCTTTGTTCGCCGTAGCTTTTTTATATTTTGTAAAAGAACATATCTCAGCAATATCACTCGGAATTGGCTCTATTCTATTGGGAATTACGATTGATTATTCCATTCATATCCTGACACATTACAAACACAACAGCGATGTAAAAACATTGTACAAAGACATTACGATGCCGGTAATTATGAGTAGTTCCACTACTGCGGTTGCTTTTTTATGCCTGCTCTTTGTAAAATCCGATGCGTTAAATGACTTAGGGATTTTTGCTGCTGTCATTGTTATGGCTTCTGCTTTTTTCTCCCTTTTGATTGTCCCTCACCTGTACAAACCGAAAGAGAATAATTTTGAACATAAGAAAAATGCGATTGATAAACTGGCGCATTTTTCATTTCATAATAATAAAATCTTAATCGGTTTCTGTGTTCTGATTACGATTGTCTGCTGTTTTACCTATAATAATGTGGGTTTCAATAATGATTTATCACAATTAAATTTTGTTCCAAAAGAAATAAAAGCCGCCGAAAAAGACCTTGAAGAAAGTACAAGTTTAACTTCCAAAACAATTTATGTGGCTTCGTACGGAAAAAGTATGGAGGAAGTTTTGCAAAATAACAGCCATCTTTTTGCCGATTTATCTAAAGAAAAACAACAACAGAAAATATTAAATTTTAGTTCCGTTGGCGGAATCATGCTTTCACAAAAAGAGCAACAGCAGAAAATTGCGAAATGGAATTCGTTCTGGGATTCCAATAAAAAACAACTTCTAAAATCTCAACTGATTTCGGAAGGTTTAAAATTGGGGTTCAAACCAACCACTTACACTAACTTTTTTGATCATTTGGATTTAGATTTCAAACCAATTTCAGCCGATGATTATCTAAAAATACAGGCTTTACAGCTGCATGAGTTTGTTACGCAAAAAAATGGTTTTTTCACCATTTCAACTTTAGTAAAAGTCACACCGGAACAACGTAATGCTTTCGTAAAATCAGCTGAAACCCAAAAGAATCTCATTGCCATTGACCGTCAGCAGATGAATGAAACTTTTTTCAGCACTTTAAAAACTGATTTTAACTCGCTTGTAAATTATTCTTTTGTTGCCGTAATCCTGATTTTGTTTTTCTTTTTCAGAAGAATCGAATTGGTAATTGTAAGCTGTATTCCAATAGCTTTAACCGGAATTGTAACTGCCGGAATTATGGGGATTTTTGGCATTCAGATGAATATTTTCAGTATGATTGTCTGCACGCTTATTTTTGGTCACGGTGTCGATTTCAGCATTTTTATGACAAGCGCACTCCAGAAAGAATATACCACTGGGAAAAACGAAATTGCCATTTACAGAACCTCAATTATTCTGGCCGTAATTACAACCATTTTAGGAATTGGCGCCATGATTTTTGCACAGCATCCTGCTCTTAGATCTATTTCTTCGGTTTCTTTAATTGGGGTTTTTGCAGCGCTGATTATTACGTTTATTTTCTATCCGATTCTATTCAAATTATTCATATCAAACAGGTCCAAAAAAGGAAATGCTCCTTTTGAATTACGAAGCCTGATTCATGGAATATTATCATTTGCTTATTACGGACTTGGCGGTATCGTTATGTCCCTTTTCAGCATTACTCTTATGCCGATTCTGCCTGTTCGGGAAAAACCAAAAATGAAGGCGTTTCGATATGCAATTTCAAAATTCATGAAATCGGTATTGTATTCGAATCCATTTCTGCGCAATAAAATCATTAATACTTTTAATGAAAATTTTGATAAACCGGCCATTATTATTGCCAATCATTCTTCTTTTATAGACATTCTGGCGATGGGAATGTTGAGCCCAAAAATTATATTTTTGGTAAATGACTGGGTTTATAATTCTCCTATTTTTGGCGGCACCGTTAGAAAAGCAGGTTTTTATCCGGTTTCTGAAGGAATTGAAGGCGGTGTTGAACATTTGCGTGAAAAAGTAAAAGAAGGTTATTCGCTGATGATTTTTCCAGAGGGAACCCGTTCCCAAAGCAATCAGATCAAGCGTTTTCACAAAGGGGCTTTTTATCTGGCCGAAGAATTTAATTTAGACATTGTTCCGGTGTTGATTCACGGTGCATCAGAAACAATTCCGAAAGGAGATTTTGTAATTCACAGCAGTACTCTTACGGTTTCTATTTTAGAAAGAATCACACCTGAAAATCTTTCCTTTGGAAAAAATTATACCGAAAGGACAAAGCAAATTGGTGCTTATTTTAGAGACGAATTCCATAAAGTCCGTCAGGAATTGGAAGGTCCGGAATATTGGAAAAAAATGCTCATTCACAGTTATGATTACAAAGAAATTGAAATTATAAATAGTGTCAAAAGCAATCTGAAAAGTCATTTTGAAACGTATTATATCCTGAACAAACATCTTTCGGCAAAAGCCAAAATATTGCATTTGTCGGATGATTATGGACAATTGGATGTCTTATTGACTTTACAGGAACCGCAGCGAAAAATAGATTCTTTCCATTATGACGAAGAAAAAACAGCAGTTGCCAGAACCAATTATATCGTAACAAAAAGAAAGATTTCTTATCTGGAAAATATTGAAACTGCTTTAGAAAATCAATACGATGCCGTTTTGGTTTCTAATGAAAATTATAAAAATGATGTTGAGAAAATTATTTCTGTTACTTCATTGGTTATTTTAATTGATAGTCCCGGTTTAAAAAACACTTTGACTAACTTTGGTCTTCATTCTGTTTTGGATGAAGGTTCTATTATTATATTAAAGAAAAACTAAATGAAAGAGCATTACGATGTAGTGATTGTAGGTAGCGGCTTAGGCGGTTTGGTGTCGTCTATAATTCTGGCTAAAGAAGGCTATAGCGTTTGTGTGCTTGAAAAAAACAATCAATATGGCGGGAACCTGCAGACTTTTGTGCGGGACAAAACCATTTTTGATACTGGAATTCATTATATCGGTGGACTAAGCGAAGGACAGAATCTGTATAAATATTTCAAATATCTGGGCATAATCGATCATTTAAATTTAAAAAAATTAGATGAGAATGGTTTCGATATTATCTCTTTTGAAGATGATCAGACCGAATATCCACACGCACAGGGTTACGATAATTTTGTAAAACAATTAGAAAATTATTTCCCCGAAGAAAAAACAAACCTTGAAGAGTATTGCCAGAAAATAAGAACAATCTGCGATTCGTTTCCGCTTTACAATTTAGAATGGGAAGGCAAATATGATAATGCTATTTTAGAATTGAATGCTAAAACAACCATCGACGAATTTACAGAAAACGAAAAACTAAGAGCTGTTCTTGGTGGCTCCAATTTTTTATACGCCGGAATTGCGGACAAATCACCTTTTTATGTTCATGCCCTTTCTGTAAACTCCTACATTCAGAGTTCATGGCGCTGCATCAATGGCGGAAGTCAGATTACAAAACAACTTCTAAAGCAGCTTAAAAAACACGGAGGCGAATTTTACAAACATAAAGAAGTAACTCACTTTCCTGTTGAAAACAACAAAGTAACTTCTGCAAAAATGAAAGACGGAACTCAGGTTTCCGGCACTTATTTTATTTCGAATATCGAACCGAAAACTACTTTAAAAATGGTCGGCGAAGAAAATTTCAGAAAATCATTCTACAGTCGGATTCAAAGTCTCGAAGGTGTGATTTCTGCTTTTAGTCTTTATATTGTTTTTAAACCTAAAAGTTTCAAATACATCAATCATAATTATTATCATTTTAAAAAGAGTACAGAAGTCTGGACTTCTCATGAATATGATGAAGACACCTGGCCAAAAGCTTATATGGCGTCGATGAATGCCTCCAAAAAAGAGGAAGAATGGGCAGAAGGAATGACTTTTATTACCTACATGAAATACGATGATGTCCTTCCGTGGAGTGACACTTACAATACTGCCGCTGAAAAAAATGACAGAGGAGAAAGTTACGAGGAATTTAAGTCCCGAAAAGCGGCTAAATTTTTAGACGAAATTGAACTGAAATTTCCGGGAATAAAAGATTGTATCCGATCCACCCATACTTCAACACCGCTTTCTTACAGAGATTATATTGGTGGCGACAGCGGTAATATGTATGGTTATGTAAAGGATTCGAATAATCCGATGAAAACCCTGATTGCATCAAAAACCAAATTAGACAATCTTTACCTTACCGGGCAAAGCATTAATATGCATGGCGTTCTGGGGGTAACGATCGGAGCCGTTGTAACATGCTCAGAAATTGTTGGAAAAGAGTATTTGGTTAACAAAATTAATCAAGCTTCTGAATAATCGTACTATGAAAAACCGAATCAATCTTCTTTTCTTTCTCGGTTTTTTAGGATTGCTGGCTTCCTGTGGTATCTCAAAATCAAAAAAACATTTACCCGATATTGCAAATTATAATGCCGTAAAACCTATTGTTACAAAACTGTCCGACAGTGTTTTCCTTTCTGGTAAAAATTCACTTTTAAAAAACAAACAAGGTCTTTGGGAATTATATGTTGAAGGTGATCCGCTTGAAATTGGTCTTACAACCGGGGCTCTTTCTGATTCTCTTGTAAAAAAACAGGAACAGATTTTTTTCTCCCGAATTGAAGATATTGTCCCTTCAAAATTCCAGCAAAGGTTACTTCGTAATTTTCTAAGTTGGTACAATAGAAAATTATATCAGAATGTACCCAATGAATATCAAACCGAGATTTACGGCGTTTCGCAATATGCTTCCCATAATTTTGACAACTTGGCACCGCAGTATCAACGTAATTTGTACTTGCATGCAGCACACGATATTGGTCACGCCTTACAGGATTTGGCTTTGGTAGGCTGCTCTTCTTTTGCCGCTTGGGGCGAAAAATCTGAAGATGGTAATTTAATTCTGGGCCGTAATTTTGATTTTTATGTGAATGATGCTTTCGCGGAAAATAAAATAGTAGCATTTATAAATCCAAAAGAGGGACATCCGTTTATGATGGTCACCTGGCCAGGTATGATCGGTGCTGTTTCCGGAATGAATAAAGAAGGTCTGACTATAACCATAAATGCCGGAAAATCTAAAATTCCTGTAACTGCCAAAACACCAATTTCTATCCTCTCAAGAGAGATTTTACAGCATGCACAAAATATTGATGAAGCAATAAATATTGCCAAAAAAAGAGAAGTTTTTGTTTCAGAATCTATAATGGTAGGAAGTGCCCGGGACAACAAAGCTGTTCTGATTGAAGTTTCTCCCGAAAAAATGGATGTTTTCGATGTCCCAAACAGCAGTCAGTTAATTTGTTCAAATCATTTTCAGAGTGAAGCTTTTAAAAATGACGAACGAAACCAATTGCAGATTATCAATAGCCATTCGAAATATCGTTTCGAAAGAATGCAGGAACTTTTTACTGAAAACCCAAAAATCAATCCTGAAATTGCCTCGGAAATTCTAAGAAATAAAGACGGTTTACAAAATATTGCGTTGGGTTACGGCAACGAAAAAGCATTAAATCAACTGATGGCGCATCACGGAATCATTTTTAAACCTAAGGAAAAATTAGTATGGGTTTCTGCCAATCCGTATCAAATGGGAGAATTTGTGTGTTATAATTTAGATTCGGTTTTTAAGGAAAGAAAAAACAATCCTGTGATTTCATTTGAAGAAGAAAAACGAAATATTGCCAAAGACCCTTTTTTGGAAACTACAGCTTTTAAAAACTATCAGAAATTTAGAATTGAAGACCATAAAATAGATGCATACCTGAAAAATAAAGCGGAAATTTCTTTTGATTTTATTCGGAATTACCAATCTTTAAACCCGGATTATTGGGTTGTATATTATAAAGCAGGATTGTATTTTTACCAAAAGAAATACTTCCAGCTGGCTCAGGATAATTTTGAAAAAGCATTAACCAAAGAAATCACAACTGTTCCTGATAAAGAAGCAATTGAAAAATATTTAAAAAAACTCAAAAGAAAATGAAAATGATTCCATCAATAGAAAAGGATTCTTTAGAACAGATTAAAAATTTTCAGGAGCAGAAATTAGCCGAGCTTTTAACCTATATCACTCAGAATTCTCCTTTTTACAAAAGACTCTTCGCGGGGCAGAATATTGATATTTCAAAAATAAAAACCCTTGAAGATTTACAGCATTTACCTGTAACGACAAAAGAAGATTTACAACAATATAACGACGATTTCCTGTGCGTTCCGCAACATAAAATTATTGATTATGCTTCTACTTCAGGGACTTTAGGAGATCCTGTGACTTTTGGTCTGACCGATTCAGATTTGGACCGATTGGCTTATAATGAAGCCATTTCATTTGCATGTGCAGGAATTGAAGAAGGTGATGTCGTACAGTTAATGACTACAATTGACAGAAAATTTATGGCGGGTCTGGCTTATTTTCTGGGATTGCGAAAATTAAAAGTCGGCGTAATTCGGGTGGGTGCCGGAATTCCGGAATTGCAATGGGACTCGATTTTAAAATACAAACCTTCGTACTTAATTACGGTTCCTTCTTTTTTACTGAAGCTAATTGAATATGCCGAAGCGCATGGGATTGACTATAATAATTCAAGCATAAAAGGTGCCATTTGCATTGGAGAATCGCTGAGAAATCAGGATTTTTCGATGAATATTCTGTCCAATAAAATCACTGAAAAATGGAATATTAAGTTGTTTTCGACTTATGCTTCTACAGAAATGAGCACTGCTTTTACGGAATGCGAACATGGCGTTGGAGGCCATCATCATCCGGAATTGATCATTGTTGAAGTCCTGGACGAAAATAATATTCCTGTAAAAGAAGGAGAAATTGGCGAATTGACTTTTACTACTTTAGGTATTGAAGCCATGCCCTTACTACGTTTTAAAACCGGCGATATTGTACAATTGCATAACGGCCCGTGTGCCTGCGGAAGAAATACGTTGCGCGTTGGTCCGGTCGTAGGGCGTAAAAAACAAATGATCAAATACAAAGGAACCACACTTTATCCGCCTGCCATGAATGATGTTTTAAGTGATTTCGACAATATCGAAAATCATATTATTGAAATTTCAACTAATGATTTAGGTACCGATGAAATCGTCATAAAAATTGCCGTAAAAAATCAGACTCCGGAATTTTTACAGGAAATAAAAGATCATTTCAGGGCCAAATTGAGAGTAACCCCAAGGATAGAATTTGCCTCAAAAGAAGTTTTAAATCCGTTGGTTTTTAATCCCATGAGTCGAAAACCTATTCGCTTTTTTGATTATAGGGTTCAATAGTTAAGGGACAAAGTTGCAAAGGGACAAAGGTTTAATAGCCTGAGAAAAAAACCTTTGCAACTTTGTCACTTTGAACCTTTGAATCTCAATTTGGTACAAATTAAACTAAAAGTTGTAATTTTGCACAAAATAGTGAAGATGGTCAAGATTGGCAACATAGAATTACCCGAATTTCCTTTAT
>JBDTNT010000197.1:0-23251 GCA_039933615.1 Flavobacterium sp.
AAAAGAAAATTGTTTTTATAATACGCAAAGATCTAATTGACCTTTGCGTATTTTTAGGTCGTGTCGCATTATTTAACTACAAATATCAATTGAAACCCTATAGTTATAAATCGGTTTTCCAGACTACAGAAATATTGTTTTTATTTATAAAAAGAACACCTTTTAAGTCTTAGCTGCAGCAGCTTAATCGGGTGTTTTTTATTGAGAAAAGATCAAAATAATAAACTAAAAGAATTACATGATGAAAGAAAACTTTAAGAGAGCGGTAAGTGTAATTACTGCTGTGCTGATTTCCGTCTTTTTTGCAGCCTAGTGGTGTAACAAAAAGTGTAACAAAAGGGAATGCCCCGAAAAAGAAAGGAGGATGCTAAAATGAAAATAAATAAATCTATATTATTAGTTATATTGTTATTGATAACAGTTAGTTCTATAAGTCAAAACAAAACGGATGAGAAATTACTTGTAAACGATTTTGTAAAAGCAGTTTTTTTTGAAAAAAATACAGCAAGTCAATTGCTGACAGTTATATATACTTTGAACCAATCAATAATAAGAATTATTCTATTTCTGACAGAGTAAAAATTCTTAATAAACATTTGAAAAAAATAAAGGAGGAAAAAAGCTCATTACTGAATCCTGCAGATTTCTCTGTTATAACATATAATGAATATAAAGGCGATAAAATTGTTTTTGAAAGAAGAACAGATGATATTTTTATTTTAGTAAGTAAAAATAAGCCCATGATGTATTTTTCTTTAATAAATGATAAGATAATTTCCTTCGATTATATTATTAAAGGAGACGAAGGCTTGTTCATAACTTATTAATATTATAAGAGCAGAGGAATTACTTTTATCTGGCTTTTTAAACTGTTTTTTATTTAGTAAAATCTGTAAAGAATAAAGAGTATTGATTTTTTTTCTTTCGATCTAACCTTGAAAAATATTTAGCAGAATTACTTAATAAGCAAAATAAAAATCGATTTTAAGCCTATTTTTTATTACGAAAGTATATTTAAGCTCGTCTAATATCCTCTTAAATAGCTTTATTTTGATTTCATCGAAACTTATGTAGTTCGAAAGATTGTTTGCTGAGGTTAATTTTGTTTATATTTGAGAATATAATTAAAAAAAGTAATGGCACGAACGAAACTTTTGTATCTTATTTCCTTTATCATCCTTATCATAATATCCCTTGTAGCATTTGATGTCAGTACTGATATTCCGACACCACCTGTTCCTGTTTCTAAAACGGTTGCTCCCAAAAAGCAGGAGCATTACCAGCCGGGCCTTGTATTGACTTTTGACGATGATTATGTAGATACCTGGTACAATGCAGAAAAAGAGCTGCGTCCCTACAAATGGAAAGCTACTTTTTTTATCTGCAAATACAGTGCTTTTACAAAAGACCAAAAGGAAAAACTTCATTATCTCCAAAGCATGGGACATGATATAGCCGGACATGGTTACAATCATGAAAATGCGGTAAAATACGTTGCGAAATTTGGCCTTGACGCTTACATAAAAAACGAAATCATTCCGCTTAAAGAAGAAATGCATAAAGACGGATTTGATATTAAGTCATTTGCTTATCCCGATGGCGCCAGAGACAGCGCGCTCGACAAAAGATTGCTTAATTATTTTGACTTTATAAGAGGAACAACATACGGGGAACTTTATCCGAAAAGCCAGTATTGTTACTATGAGGACAATCGTGTTATCTATGGCCTGGGAATCGATGACGATTATGAACAGTTTAACCTGGCTTACTATAAAAGCCTGTTGCTTTATGCGAAAGAGAACAATAAAATCGTCATATTCTATGGGCATAAAACAGTAGACAACGCAGATGAAAGATTAGAAACTCCAATCGGATTGTTAAAACAGCTTTGTGCATTTGCAGCAGAACATAACCTCAGATTTTATTCGGTAGATGATTTGAAGAATTTAAAGAAATAATTTCGTTAGGGTTCTGTAATAATTCAGGATCAATTGACATAAAAAAGATCCCCCGGTTTGCTGTTAATCAGAAACCGGGGGATAAAAATAAAAATAAAAAACACAATCTTTTTAGAAAGAATATCTAAGTCCAAATTGCCCTTGGAACCTTGACGCCAACTGATCTACAGTATAAGGTGTTGAAGAAGGTTTTTGGAATGTATAAGTAGGATCCCCTGTAGCGGTTCCGCCAAGATTTCCTGATTTTGTTAAGCCAAGGTTTGCTGTTGAATTGTAAGTGTTTGGAACAAAATAACTTCTTCCCCAATCTTTATTGATAAGATTCCCAACATTGATCATACTAAAAGAAATCTGTAATGTACCCACTTTGGTAATCCTGATTTCATCCATTAATCTCATATCAGCCTGAATATTCCATGGAGTAGTATCACCATTTCTTTCCGTAAAATTACCTCTTCTGTCTTTAAGATATTTATTTCCATTGACAAAAGATTCATAATCAGCAACCTGTTGCGCAGCTGTAGCCGATGGGACCCCAGTTGCACTTACGCCAATATATTTGGCTGCTTCCGCAGCATCTTTAAATACATAAGCCAATCCTGCTGCCTGTCCTGTACCGGCAATTGTTGAGTTTACAAATCCCCATGAAAACGGATTTCCGGATTGTGCATTAAAATAAACATTAGCCGAAAGTGTGTTGTTTTGGCCACATTTACTGCATATCCAACATTGGTAACGATTCTGTGTTTGATGTTAAAATTGGAAGTAGCCAATTGTGGATTATTAGGTGTTAAAGACTGATTCATCTGAAAATTACTTTCCATAGAATTACGGATTCCGTTTGTGATGTCACGGGAGTCTCCATAGGTATAGGCAGCCATAAAATTTAAACCGAAATCATACGTTTTTGTAACCATTTCGGTAATGCTGTATCGGTATCCTTTATTAGTGTTTGAAAGCAAATAGGCATTTGAAAAAGCAGAATTGATATTGGCTGCATAAATTGGCATCTGATGATTGGTATCATAAGAGAAATAAGTAGGATTGTCCGTCTTGTTTACCTGTTGAAATTCTAAATCACGAATAACTTTTGTATAGATTCCTTCAACTGTAAATTTGTATCCATCAATTGTTTTATCAAAGGCCAGTGAGTTTCTTAGAACTGCCGGCATTTTAAATTTATTATCGACTAAATCGGCCTGTACTTTTGGAGTGGCATCGTGGTAACCATTAAGTCCGTTGTTTGCCAAAGGATCTCCTGACGCTGCAACCTGGGCAGCCGTAAGGTTATTTTTGTCGTAACTTCCGTATCCGACACCATCATTATAATACGCATAACCTAACCAGGCAAAAGGAATTCTTCCTGTAAATACCCCTGAACCACCTCGTATTACAAATGTCTTATCATCATCTACATTATAGGTAAATCCTATTCTTGGCGAAACAAGTGCAGTACTGAAGAAGTTGTTTTTGATTTGGCTTAAAGGAGTATAATTATAAGTTGTGCCATAATTCGGATCAGCCGGAGAATTTTCTACCTGCGCGCTTAATTTTGGTTTGTTTGGTAAATCAGTATAATCAATACGTACACCCGGAACAACTTTTAATTTGTTGCCAATTCTGATTTCATCCTGCGCATAAACACTATAAAGGTTTACTTTGAATTTAGCATACGGATTATTAAAAATTTCGTCTCTTGTAGCACCATCAAAAGGATAAGTACCACGAACACGGGAAGGAAGCTTATTATAAAAATCAGCCAGGGATTTGTATGAAACCCTTCCGTTAAGGGCATTTACAAAACCGTAATTGATGTCGTAAAATTCATTGTGAGTACCAAATAATAAAGTATGATTTCCGGTTTTATAAGTAAGGTTATCTGTAATTTCGGCAGTATTCTGTTTCATATTGAAAACCGTTGCCTCACGGTCATTTCCTAAAAAGATTGTTCCTCCGTTGTAACCAATCTCTGTCTGTGGAAACATGATGTTACTTGATTTTGGATCACGATAATCTTTAATGGCCGAATAGCTGGCAATAAAAGAGTTTGACCACTGGCTGTTGAAATGGCTTTTTAATTCCAAAACCGTACTGATAGATTGGTTTTTCTGTGTAAAATCCATGCTTGAAAATCTGAAGTTCGCTGCATCGCGCTCTAAATTTGTAGCCTGGGAAACGACTGTATTGTTTCGTAATGAAATCGAATGTTTATCATTGATTTTCCAGTCGATTTTATTGAAATACTTTCTGCTCATGGCAAAATTGTTGTATGAACCGTAAGTTCCGGGGTCAAATCCATAATTGGCTTTAACAAAATTCGAAAGTTGTTCTGCCGTAGCATTATCAACCAGTGACGTCAATTTTCCGTTTGCAGCTGTTTGTCCTGCATTATAGAACAAAGGATCTGTTCTCTCCGCATATTCCATGTTGGTAAAGAAAAATAATTTATCCTTAATAATCGGCAATCCCAATCGGAACCCAATTTGATAATCACCAAAAGAGTTTGGCATTTTAGAACCATCTCCGGCGTTATTAGGGCCTGTAATTGCTGCATTTCTTCCATAGCTGTAAATAGACCCGCTTACAGTATTTGTACCGCTGCGTGTAACAGCATTGACACTTCCTCCTAAAAAGTTACCTAATTTAATATCATACGGAGCAATGTAAACCTGTATATCCTGAATGGCGTCAAGACTGATTGAATTTGAGCGTGTACTGCTACCCGGCATCCCGGAAGTTCCCGACTGGCCACCCAAAGACGGACTAAAACCGATTGCATCATTATTGATAGAACCATCGATAGTAACGTTATTATACCTGAAATTAGTTCCTGCAAAAGAGTTATTGGAACTCTGCGGAACAAGTTTGGTAACATCCTGAATCCCTCTGTTGATTAGCGGAAGGCCATTTACCTGCTTTTCATTAATATTCGTACCATTATTTTTAGAAGAAGGTTTAGAACTTGTAATGACCACTTCCTCAAGAACATTATCTTCCCTGCTTAGTACAATTGTTGGCAGATCATTATCGCCAAGAGACAATTGGATTTGTGCATTTGAATACTCTTTGGAATCATTGCTTTTTACAATAAGTTCATAAGGGCCACCGGCATTTAGATTTTCGAAACTAAACCGGCCTTGTTTATCCGTTTTTGCTCTGTAAACGGAATTAGTAGGTAAATGAGTTAAGGTTACATCAGCATCCATAACAGCACTTGTGCCGTCATTGACTTTTGATGTCAGGGAAGAGGTTGTTATCTGGGCAAAAATATTCCCTATTGTAAGGAGCATTACAGCCGAAAAAAAGAGTTTTAGTTTTGTCATTATTTTAAGTTTTTATTTCACAAAGTAACTGTCTTTACTTCGATCCGGTTTAAGGCTTTTGTTAACTTAAAATCATAAAACCTTTCTTTGTTATCTTAAAATTAGGAACGTGTTATTTTTTTATGGAAGCTTATTTGTTTAAAATCAATGTTTTATGTAAGACATTGAAAATAAGAAGATTAGACTTATATATGAAGTAGATTAGAGAAACATTAGAGTGTTAAGCGAATGTTACCAATCGAAGAAACTGGCACAACAGCATATGGATTAAACGGCTGTTTTTTTTAAAGTATTCAGGGAAATAAGAGAGAGAAACAGGTTCCTTTTTCAATTTCGGAATCTACTGTCAGCACAATATCATGACGCTGAAGTATTTGCATTGTTATAAAAAGTCCCAATCCCTGACCTTTGATATGGCGGGTACGGTCACTTCTGAAAAATAAATCGAAAATGGATTCTTTGTCTTTTTCTGCAATTCCAGGTCCCTGGTCAATAATTTTAATGATAAGTTTACCTTCATTTGTAGTGGCGATTATATTGACAGGAGCAGGAGAGGAGAATTTAATGGCATTGTCTGTTATATTGTACAAGGCAATAAAAATCTGGTGTCTGTTGGCATTTAAAGAAAGCAGGTCTTCACTATTGGTAATCGCATCAAAATTAACGGCTACTTTAGATTCGGGATATTCAATGGCTTTTTTTTCTAATACATTCCACAAAATTTCATCAATTCTTATGGTCTCCATTTGCTCAGACCCGGAAAGGTCAAGTCCTGATAAAACCAAAAGTCCGTCTAATATAGATTTAAGATGAAACGTATCTTTTCTAAGCGATTTTAACACCTGCTCATATTGCTCGTTTGTTCTTGCCTGCTGCAGGGATACATCAATATCACCTATAATTATAGTCAGCGGTGTTTTCAGTTCGTGTGATGCATTTTTGAGGAAATTGTTTTGCATCATTATCCCGCTTTCCAATCTTTCCAAAAAGTAATTAAA
The DNA here is from genome assembly GCA_039933615.1 of Flavobacterium sp. GTDB lineage: Bacteria > Bacteroidota > Bacteroidia > Flavobacteriales > Flavobacteriaceae > Flavobacterium. The sequence continues at coordinate 6,280 of JBDTNT010000197.1, forward strand.
AGTGGTAATAAGTTCTTTAATTTCGTCTTTTCCGCTTGCTGAAGGGATTTCGAGCCTGGAGTGGAGATTCTCAGCAGTGATGGTATTTACTTTTGCAATGACTTCCTCAAAGGGACGAAAAGTCTGTCTGGACAAAAATCTTGCTAACAGATAATTTAAAGGAATTCCTGCCAGATAAAAAAGGATGAACATAAGCCCCAATATCTCTAATTGCCGGTTACCGGTATGGTCAATTCCTGATACGACAATTATAAAATCTCCCTGATTATCTTTATAATACAAACCTGCAAACTGCCTGTTGTCAATTGTAAAATGGGACATTTTTTTTCTTGATATGGCGTTTAGATCGGTATCACTCAAACGAATATCAATACCATCATTCAAATAGAGTTTTTTTGTTTTTGCATTATAAATCCGAATAGACTCCTTACTTATTTTATTGTATTGATTTTCTATTTTTTGGTAACGGGCACTATCGGTCTCCGTAATTTCATCTTTTTCAAAATAAAAAAAAGCGGTTATCATGGCATTATCCTTTAGCTTTTCAAAATAAAGATCCTTCATGTGACTTCTGAAAAGCAGGAAAGACCCGGCCATTACAAGACCAACCGTAAAAGCAAAAAGCAGCGTGGAATTAACCGATAATTTATTTTTAAGATTCATGAACCTTTTTTTTGAGCATATAGCCAGTTCCTTTTATAGTATGTATTAACGGAACAGGGAAGTTCTTATCTATCTTATTCCGCAAATAGTTAATATAGACATCCACAGTATTAGAACTCATATCCAGATCGATACTCCAGACGGCCTGAGCGATAGCTATTCTGGACAAGGCTTTTTCCCTGTTTTTCATAAAAAAAATAAGAAGCTTAAGTTCGCGGGAAGATAAATGGAGTTCTTTCCCATCCCTTGTGGCACTTTGTTCATTCATATTGATTTCGACTCCGGCGTAGGATTGAAAATCCAGGATTCCATTGCTAAATTCAGAGCGGCGAAGCTGCGCGTTGATTCGGGCCAGAAGTTCTTCAAATAAAAATGGCTTTGCCAAATAATCGTCAGCACCGGCCTGCAATCCTCTCACTTTTTCGTGTGGCGTATCCAGTGCACTCAGAATAAGTATCGGAACGATTATTTTTCTGCTTCTTAAAATTTCACAAACTTCAAAACCGGTTATATCAGGAAGCATAATGTCAAGGATAATAATATCAAATTCATTTTCCTTTACCTCATTAATGGCATCAAAGCCTTTAGAAACATGCTTGATCTGATAAAGGTGTTCTTCGAGTCCTCTCGTGATAAAGGAGGCGACCCTCGGATCGTCTTCAACTAATAATACTTTGTTCATAGCATTAAATTGTAAACTGATTTTTTAGATAATATTTTAAAATAAACGATAACTATTGAAAATAGATACGATAATAAAAGCCTGGGAAGATTAGAAATAATCAAAATTTTATCTGCTAAAAGTAATTAAAAGTATTGGTTTTGCAACTGCTCACAAAAAATTTTACTTTTTAAGGAAATCAAAAAAAAAAGAAACTTTTAAAACAGCTGCTTTTATCCAATATACAAATTGAAGATCCAAAAAAGCAAGGCATCCGGTTCAGATTTAAATCATGTTCAATATCTGAAATACCAATCATAAAAAAGATAAAAAAAATGTAAATTTGACATTAGCTATTGAGCATCGTATAACGAGACTAAGTCTGGCACCGACACTAATTAAGCTGAAGATTGAAAATTTAATTAAGAATAAAAATTACAATATGAAAAAGTATTTAATACTACTGCTCTTTGTTAGTACATCCGTTTTTTCCCAGAATAACATAGACATAAACAGTCTGAACTGGCTGCCGGATTCTCATTCTTTTTGGGTCAGCCAAAGTAATAATGTAGAAGTTTATGATGTTGACAAATTAGACAAACACACCACTATTTTAACTCAGAAGCAGTTGTCTGAATCCGGTTTTAATGGTGAAATTGAAAGTTTGGTATGGAATACCGGTAAGACAAAAGTATTGCTGTATACCAATTCAAAAAAAGTATGGAGAGCCAATACAAAAGGAGATTACTGGTTTTTTGATTTAGCGACAGGAAAAGGAAAACAATTAGGAAAAAACATGGATCAGTCGTCATTGATGTTTGCGAAGTTTTCTGCTGATAATGAAAATGTAGCCTATGTTTCAAACCATAATATTTATCTTGAAAATTTAAATACAGGAAAAATTACACCGCTGACAACCGATGGGACAGATAAAATTATCAACGGAACTTTTGACTGGGTTTACGAAGAAGAACTGGCTGCAAGGGACGGATTCAGATGGAGCCCTGATGGCAAAAGTATTGCCTTCTGGCGTGTGGATGCAACGGAAACCAAATTTCATTTTATGATTAACAATACCGATTCGCTGTATCCGGTTGTGGTTCCTGTTGAATATCCAAAAGCAGGAGAGAAACCTTCTTCTGTCAAAATCGGAATAATGGATATCGCTTCCCTAAAGACCAACTGGTTGAATATTCCCGGTGAACCCGATAATAATTATTTAGTGCGAATGCAATGGCTTACGAACCAGTCCGTAATGGTAATCCAGTTAAACCGCAATCAGAATCAGGTGACTTTTTATAATTGCGATACAAATTCGGGTGCAGCGAAGGTCATATACAAAGAAGAATCAGCAGCATGGATTGATGTTTTTGATATATCGTCTGGTGAATACGATGGATTCCCTTGTCATTTTGTAGACAATGGAAAATCTTTTTTATGGAGTTCTGATGCCGATGGGTGGATGCACATTTATAAAATCAGCAGTGATGGCAAATCAAAAGAATTAATAACAACATCTAATTTTGATGCTTATTTTCAGGCCTACAACGATAAGACAAAAACAATTTACTACAAAGCAAGTCCAAAAGATGCGACGCAGAGCTATTTGTATGAAACTAATTTAAATACAAAAAAAACCAGAAAAGTAACTCCCGATACCTTTGAAGGCACAAACAGATACAGCTTTTCGACAGATGGTATGTACGCAAAACATACCAATTCAAATATAAACAGAGACTATAATACTCGTTTAATTGCCTTGGCCGGACACAAAAAAATACTGCCCAAAGAAGCCGATATTTTTGAAGCTCCTAAACGGGATTATTCAGTAGAGAAATTTAAAGTAACCACAGCCGACGGAACAGAAATGGATGGAATTATGGCAAAGCCATTGGATTTTGATCCTTCAAAAAAGTATCCGGTTTTCTTTTATGTGTATGGAGAGCCAATGGCTTCAGTTGCCAACGATGAACCTTATTTTTACCCGCTTATTGCCCATGTAATCCCAGAAGGTTATATCGGAATTGCAATGGATAACAGAGGGACTCCTGTAATGAAAGGGACCAAATGGAGAAAATCAATTTATAAAAACATTGGAATTATAAATACCCGCGATCAGGGAATGGCAGCCAAAGAAATTTTAAAATGGAAATTCATTGATCCAGACAGAGTAGCAGTTCACGGCTGGAGCGGTGGTGGGGCCGTAACCTTAAATCTGATGTTTCAATATCCGGAAATATACAAATCAGGTATCGCAATTGCAGCTGTTACAGACCAGCACTTCTACGACAATATCTACACCGAACGCTATATGGGTATTCCAGCCGAAAATGAAGCAACGTATGTACAGGCATCTCCTGTAACCCACGCCAAAAATTTGAAAGGGAATCTTTTATACATTCACGGTACAGGCGACGATAATGTACATTATAAAAATGCCGAAGTCTTAATAAACGAACTGATCAAATACGATAAAATGTTCGATTTGATGATTTATCCGAATCGCTCCCACAATATTGATGAAGGCGAAGGAACGAGCAAACATTTATTGGATACTTTCGTAAGGTTTATAGAAAAAAATTGCCCACCAGGAGGGAGATAATAAGTTTCAGTCTGCGTATTCTGTCTCAGTTAAACTATAAACGGAGACAGAATAGGGAGACTATTGAATCAAGGAATGCGAGTCTGTTTTTTCTTTCTGCCCAGCCAGATAATAAAACCGGTAATGGGGAGTGTAAGGGCAAAAAGCACCACTAAAAAAGCGATTATTTTAGTAGGGTATCCATAAATACTTCCGGTATGGATAGGGTAGATAAGACGCTTTAACCGGTCTCCGTTACTAAAATATTCATACGGCCTTGTCTCGATATTTTTACCGGTATATTTATCAAAATAAACCATACTTGACTGATTCGGAATACTAATATCCAAATGTTCTTTCAGTACCACTATACTGTTAATCGTATCAGCCGGCATTCTGATCTGTATATTTCCTTTGTAGGGAAAAATGCTGTCCGTTTTTCGGTAAATGTTTTGAAAAAAGGCAGTCTGGTCCAGTTTCGGATCTGTCTTGGTTGGATTTTCTACTTTTGGAGATGCTTTTTTAATACCGCCGTCAGCCAGGAAATACATACCGTTTTCAAACCACTTAAAAGACCACGTTAAACCAGTCAGAGAAATAAGCAGCAGGATCAGGAAACTATAAAAACCAAAAGTAGAGTGGAAGTCCCAATTGATTCTTTTGAAGGAACCGCTCCATTTGACAGTCAGTCGCTGTTTGAGGTTTTTCCTCTTTTTAGGCCACCAGAGTATAAGACCCGAAATCAGCATAAAAACAAAAATCAGACAGGAGATTCCCGTAATATATTCACCCACTTCATCAAGAAGCAGCTGTCGGTGCAGAGAAAGGACAATCGAGTAAAACCTCTTTTTTTGCAGCACAGTTCCAAGTACTTTTCCGGTGTAAGGGTCAATAGAGAAAATTTGTGCTTCCTTATCCTTGTTTTTTCCAATCACTACAATGGTGCGCAGGGGATCGTTATAAGTACTGATACGGCTTATCTTTTTGATAGCATAATCCTTTTCCAAAACATTCACACAGTAATCCAGCGTTTTTTTGGTTGTACCGATTGCGGCTACGTTATAAAATTCAGGATTGACGAAACGGTCTATCTCTTTTTCAAAAACCAGCAGACTTCCCGTTAAGGCAACGATAAATACGATAAGTCCCGAGCCTAGTCCCAACCAGAGGTGCAGCCAGCCTATATTTTTTTTTAATGTTTTATTCATTTTTCAATGCGAAAGATTTAGAGTGAATTCAATGTTACAATAGAAGTTTAATACCTTACTGTTGGCGCAAATCTAACACTTATTTAGATTAATTATAGGTAGTAGAGGCTTGAAAAGGTATTTTTTTGAATAAATTTTTTATCTTCCATTTTAAAATAGGTCAGTAGTCAACTAAATGAGTTCAGACTTCAAACCCCCAGTGTTTACTGAGGATAAAACTATTTTATAAAATCGGATTCATTTTGTACTTGATTTCTTTCTTTTATTAACATATTGTGCCAATAAATTAATACAGTAATGTGGATTTTATTATTTATTTTTGTTTAGACCAATTCTAAATAAAGATACAATAATGAAAAATTTCCTTATCGCCGATTCTGAAAACCTACACATAATCGGCCTGAGATATACACTGAAGAAATTGGTGAAAAAAGCAAATTTAACAGTGGTTAACTCTAAAGATGAGTTACTTAATCATTTGGAGAAAAACAATGTGGAGTATCTTATTATCGATCCCAATAATATCTTCCTGTTCTATGAAGATGACTTTAAGCACCTTCGAATGAATTTCCCGGATTGCAAGATTATCCTTTTGTCCTATTTTAAAAACAAACAAACCGTAAATAGTTTCTTACAGGAAGATATTAATGGTTTTATTTCTAAAGATTGCCAGGAGCAAACCATTTTTGATGCTTTGTACAAGATTGAAAATGGAGAGCGTTATTTATGTCCCAAAACACTCAATGCACTTATGGATGTATTGGTTTTACCAGCTCCCGATGCCAACCAGAAACTTACTTTTCGGGAATATGAAATTTTAAAGCAGATTGCTAAGGGAAATGACGGAAAAAGTATCGCCTCCCATCTTTTTATCAGTATTCATACTTTTAGGACACATCGGAAAAATATTATGAAAAAAACAGGCAAACATACCACTCCAGAGCTTATATTATATGCACTTGAAAGGAAAATGATATAATTTTCATTCAAATAAATAAACTTATATTAGTTATTTCCTACTATATATGTAGTATACTTTATACCTCACTTGTGCAATTTTATTTACTATTGGTGTAGTATTGACTTTATTTTTTATCGGATTTACTTTTGCTAAAAATTATTCTTTAGAATCAATCTAAATAAATAAACTAAATGGAAGCAAGAGAACAAATAAGAACAATTCAGTTAAACAATGTATTAGAAACAGACCATCAGAAGCATATCTTTTCTAATAATAAAAAGGCCATTTCTCTTTATAAAAAGAGTATGAAAAAAGCAATTAAATTAATTGCCAATCACTTAGAAAACAGGGATACTCCTTTTACAGGCACCAGTATTTCTTCAATCAGGCAAAAAATAGATTCAATTGACATTGAAGACAATTACGAAGGAAAAAGTTTAGATTATGTTTTAGACGAATTAAAAGACATTTATCTGAAGGATTGCATTCATTTTCATGATCCAAAATATATTGCACATCTCAATTGCCCGATTTTAACGCCTACACTTGTTGCCGAAGCCTTTATTTCTTCTTTAAACTCTTCAATGGATACCTGGGATCAGAGTACCGGAGCCACTTTTATAGAATTGAAATTGGTTGAATGGACGATAGAAAAACTGGGCTATCCAAAAAAAGCCGATGGAATCTTTACCAGCGGCGGAACACAGTCCAATATGATGGGATTGCTTTTGGCACGGGATCATTATGTAAAAAAACACTACGATATAGACCCCAAAATGGACGGGCTTCCTGCTGATGCCTCAAAATTCAGGGTTTTATGTTCTGAAGTAAGTCATTTTAGCCTAAAAAAGAATTTAAGTTTATTGGGATTAGGCCAGAATGCGGTAGTGCCCGTAGCGGTTGATGCCGATTTTAGAATGAATATCCATGCGCTTAGAAAAGTAATCCAACAACAGAAAGATTTAGGGAATATTCCGATTGCAATTGTTGGTACGGCCGGAACTACAGATTTCGGTTCAATAGATCCTCTGGCTGAAATTGCTGCAATATCACAAGAAAATCAATTGTGGTTTCACGTTGACGCTGCTTATGGCGGTGGATTATTAATCAGTGAAAAACATAAAAATAAATTAAACGGAATCGAACTTTCAGATTCTGTTACGATAGATTACCATAAAACATTTTATCAGCCGGTAAGTTCAAGTGGTTTTTTTATGAGGGACAAATCGTATGTCGACTACATCAAATACCACGCAGACTATCTGAACTCAAAAGAACAGGAAGACGAAGGAATTCCGAACATGGTTAAAAAATCAATCCAGACTACCCGCAGGTTCGACGCTTTAAAATTATGGTTTACCCTAAGGATAATTGGTACCGAAGGACTAAGCACTTACATGGAAAAAGCGATAGACAATGCCCTGTTTACGGCAAATTTATTGAGAAACAGAACCGATTTCGAATTAATCCACCATCCGGAAATCAGCACAATCGTATTTCGCTACACCCCCTGGAATGCAGACGAAAGACCTTTCTGCGGCTTAAACAGTTACATCCGTAAAGCGATTTTTAACGAAGGAAAAGCCATTATCACAAGTACTAAAGTCTACAACGAAGTATTCCTGAAATTCACCTTGTTAAACCCGCTTACAACTCCTGCCGATATTGAAGAAATCATAGCTTTAATCGTTTCTCACGGTCAGGAATATTCATTGATAAATTAATACCCATTATGGAAAATAAAATATACGACTTTATAGCTGTTGGTGTTGGACCTTTTAATCTGAGTCTGGCCTGCCTGACCGCGCCAATTGAGAACCTTGATGGTTTATTCTTTGATAAAAATGAATCTTTCAACTGGCATCCGGGAATGCTTTTGCAGGATACAACGCTGCAGATTCCTTTTATGGCCGATTTAGTGACACTTGCCGACCCCACAAGTCCGTTTAGTTTCCTGAATTATATAAAAGAACAGGGAAAAATGTACTCGTTCTACATTCGCGAGAACTTTTTATTGTTAAGAAACGAATACAATCAGTACTGTCAATGGGCGATTAGAAAACTGCCGAATGTATTTTTTAATACAGAAGTTTCAACTATTGAATACGATGAAAATCAGTCCGTTTATATTGTGAAAACAGTTTCAACAAAAACGGGTACTGCAACATTTTACAAAACAAAAAAGCTCGTTTTAGGAACAGGAACAGCGCCTCATATCCCGAATTCCTGCAAATCCCTTAAAGGAAAAGCAGTTCATTCGTCAGGATATATTCAGAATAAGGCAGCACTTCAAAAGAAAAAATCGATTACGGTATTGGGAAGCGGACAAAGTGCTGCCGAGGTATTCAATGATTTATTGCAGGAAATTGATGTGTACGGATACCAGCTCAACTGGATTACGCGTTCGTCCCGTTTCTTCCCGATGGATTACAGCAAACTGACGCTGGAAATGACTTCTCCGGAATATGTGGATTATTTCTATAGTCTTCCGCCAGAAAAAAGGGATTACCTGCTCAAAGACCAGAAACTGCTTTACAAAGGAATCAATAAAGAGCTCATCGGGACTATTTTCGATACCATTTATAATAAAAAAGTGATCACAGCAATAGATGTGAATTTAAGAACAAATGCCGCTTGTATAAAAGCCGGTTTCGACGAAAACAAGCAGTCTTTTGAATTGGAATTACATCAGGTGGAGCAGGACAAAAAATACCGTCACACTACTGATGCACTTGTTCTGGCAACCGGTTACGGATATGAAATACCGCGTTTTACAGAAGGTATTTCTTCCAGAATCCAATGGGATGAAAAAGGACGTTTTGATGCCAACAGAAATTACAGCATCGATAAAAACGGAGGGGAGATTTTTGTGCAGAATGCAGAATTGCACACGCACGGATTCGTAACACCGGATTTGGGAATGGCGTGTTATCGTAATTCCTATATCATTAAGGAAATTACCGGTGTTGAACATTATAGGATAGAAACCAAAATTGCTTTTCAGGAATTTGGGGTGGCCGTTTCGGAAGTTATTGAATCGAATGTATTTGAAGAAATCTCTTAATTATAAAACGATGGAAACACAACAAAAAAAGAGAATTTTAGCAATTGATATTGCCAGGGGAATGAGTGTGATTTTTATGATGATGATTCACACCATGTTGATATACGGAGATATTCCGACGCAGACCCACACCGTTTTAGGAGAAATTACGTTATGGCTGGGCAGGGGAACAACTATGTTTTTGGTAAGTATGGGAATTTCATTTGTATTGTCAAGAAGACAGCGTTTTCAGAAAGTATGCAAAAGAGGTTTATACATTTTAGCGATTGGGTACGGAATGAATTTCCTGAAGTTTCTGATCCCCGAATTTATATTTGGCGGACTGCCGGAAGCTTTTGTGAGTGCCTATGGCTTACAATCCGGGACTTTACAAACAGGGATTTTCTTTTTGCTGTTAGGCGATATCCTGCAGCTGGCGGGTGTCACATTGTTTATAATGGGGATTATCAACCATTTCAGCAAAAGTAAATACGTTCCCTTAATCGTTGCTTTGGTCATCATTGCAGTATCAAAAGAAATCAGCGGGTACAGGATTGGAATTGTCGGATTAGATTATATCTGCGATTTGTTTTTCAGCAATCAGTTTAATGTTTATTTCCCGGTTTTCCCGTGGAGTGCCTTTATTTTACTGGGAATGTTCTTAGGAAGATGGTACAAAGAATTACAGGAAGACCAAGCCGTATTTTTCAAGAAAATGTTATTCTTAGGCTTTCTTTTTATTGCCATTGGCGGAGGATTGAATTTCATCAATCCCGAATACCACTTTGGGGATTATTATCATTTAGGACCCGGCGGAAGTATTTTATTGCTGGGAGCCAATATGGTTTTTTACTGGCTGGTCAATTTTGTTGTGAATTTGTTTAAAGAAGACAATCCGGTTTTTAAAGGACTTATTTTCTGCAGTAAAAACGTAACCAGTCTCTATGTAATTCAGTGGGTTTTGATCAATTGGGGAATGTATGTTATTGGTTTTTGGGAGCACGACCAGATCACTGTTTTGGGTTTGTTTCCGGTAGTGATAGGTTTAAGCATATCTATTCAGGTGGCTTATAATTCAGTTCGTTCTCTATTGCGTGAAAAATGGGCTGCAGCACCATTAATCAATTAATTAAAACAGTATAAAATGAATTTATATAATGGAAAACGGGTCATAAAAGGGTCACTGAATCCTATTTATACCATCACGATTCCGGAATTCGGCACCATCGATTTTCGTCCGCTGCAGCTTGATATTGACACCGTAACGATTCACGACTGGGTCAACAGGGATTATGCAAAATATTGGGGCATGCAGGGCAAATCGCTCAGCGAAGTCCGCACAGAATATGAAAAATTAAGCAGTGAATCAGATATTTTTATCGGACTTGTAAATGGCGAAGTTTCCTTTTTATTAGAACGTTATAATCCAAAACTGGATAGTATAGGCAACTATTATGCTGTTCAGGAGTACGATTGCGGTATGCACGTAATTGTTGCACCGTGCACGAAATATATCCCGCAGTTTACATGGCATATTTTTTCGGGAATCATGAAATTTATTTTCAGTGACCTGAAAGTGCAGCGCATTCTGGTAGAACCGGATATTAGAAACAAAAAAATGTTCGAAATCTGTCACAGAGTTGGTTTTGTAGACGCAGACGTGGTACAGTTGCCGCATAAAACAGCTTTACTGGCTTTCTGCAACCGCGACCAGTTCATTAAAAAAACAAATTTATTTAACCTCAATTATATTGAAATGAATAATGAAAATCAAATAGAATTTCCGGAAAATGCTATCGCGCACATTCAGCCCGAAGTATGGGAAAAAGCCAATCGTTTATTAGTTAAAAAGGCAATTTGTGAGTTTTCGCATGAGTCTCTGATTCAGCCGGTTTTAGAAAAAAACAGCGAAAACGGAAATCAATATTCTTTGGTATCAGACAATGGAAAAACAGTTTATACTTTTAAAGCACAACATCTGGCCTTAAACCATCTGAATATCGAAGCAGGCTCTGTTTCAAAAACCCAAAACGGCAAAACAGCACTTTTAGATGCCGTAGCATTTATTCAGGAATTCAAAAACAGCCTGGGAATTTCAGATCAGCTGCTTCCTTCCTACATCGAAGAAATCATCAGTACTTTGTATGGAAGTGCCTATAAATTATTAAAAGAAAATTCAACTTCCAAGTCACTTGCCAATTCCGATTTCCAGACCATCGAACAGTCCATGATGGAAGGTCACCCGGGATTTGTTGCCAATAACGGCCGCATCGGTTACAACAGCATGGATTATAAAGCGTATGCCCCAGAAACAGGAAATCCGTTTAAGATCATCTGGCTTGCCGGACATCGCGACAGGACCGTTTATGCAGGCACGAAAAAACTGGATTACGATACCCTCATTCAACAGGAATTAGGAACCGAAACACTTACACATTTTAATAGTATTATTGAAAAAAAAGGAGCAGATCCAAAAGAGTATTTCTTTATTCCGGTTCATCCCTGGCAATGGTTCAATAAACTGGCCAACTTGTTTTCTCCGGAAATTGCCAGAGGAAAACTGATTTGTGTAGGGTACGGACCAGATCTATATCAGGCACAGCAGTCGATCAGGACGCTTTTTAATTTAAGTAATCCTAAAAAGTTTTATACGAAAACCTCCCTTTCCATATTGAATATGGGATTCATGCGCGGTTTACCGGTATTTTATTTAGGAACCGCTCCCGAAATGGCAGAATGGTTAGACGCACTATTAAGCAAAGACGAATACCTGCAAAAAACAGGTTTCGGGATGCTTGGCGAAGTAGCTTCGGTAAGTTACGTCAATCCTTATTTTGAAGCATTCGGAAAACACAATCCGTACAACAAAATGATTGCTTCTTTATGGAGGGAAAGTCCCGTTGCAAAGTTAGAAAATGACGAACAGCTGATGACAATGGCGGCATTTTTACACCTTGATAAAGACGGAAAAGCATTGGTTTCAGAAATTATAAAAGCTTCTGACCTGTCTATAGACAATTGGCTGACAGCATATTTTAAAGTCTATCTCAGTCCGTTATTACATTGTTTTTATGCCTACGACCTGGTTTTTATGCCACATGGCGAAAATCTTATTTTAGGATTAGAAAACCATATTCCGGTTCGTTCTTTCATGAAAGACATTACCGAAGAAGCCGTAATCCTAAACCCGGACGTTGAGATTCCGAAAAATATCGAAAGGATATATGCAGAAGTTCCGGAAGATGTAAAATTACTTTCCATATTCATAGATGTTTTTGATGGATTTTTCCGTTTTCTGTCGGCAATTTTGGTCACTAGTGATGGTTACAAAGAAGAACGTTTTTGGGAATTGGTGGCAGACTGTATATCTGATTATCAGGATGAAAACCCACATCTGGCTTCAAAATTTGAACAATATGATTTGTTTGCCAATGAGTTTCAACTGTCTTGCCTGAACCGTCTGCAGCTGAACAACAACAAAACAATGATCGATTTAGACGATCCTGTGGCTTTGTTGCAATTTCAGGGGAAACTGCAAAATCCCATTGCACCGTATAAAAAAATAACAGCTTAATTCCGCCACAGATGATTGATACACTACTGACTCATCCTGAAAATAAAGCCGTTACGGAGATTGTTTTTGTAAAAACGATTCCCGGTTTGGGTGTTTTTGAGCTTCGGCCGATAGATTTGGAAGCCGATATTCCGCTGCTCCATAACTGGGTAAACCGCGATTATGCGGTGTACTGGGGAATGAACGGATTTTCCCTGCAGGAAGTATACGATTCGTACCATAAGATTCTCGAAAAAACAGATGTCTATATGGGGATTTTCAACGGTGCTATTTCCTTTTTATTAGAATGTTACAATCCCGGAGAAGACAGTATCGGGGAGTATTACAAAGTACAAAAAGGCGATAGGGGCATGCACATTCTGGTTGCCCCTTTTGAGAAGCCGATAAACAATTTTACCTGGTCGGTTTTTACCGTAATCCTTGATTTTATTTTTTGCGACGCCCATAATCTGCGCGTAGTTGTAGAACCGGATGCACGCAATCATAAAATTCATTTACTGAATAAAAAAGCAGGATTTGTTTTTCAGACACGGCTTGATTTACCTCATAAACAGGCCCATCTGGAATTTTGCACACGGGAGGATTATTACAAGGCTTTACAGTCGATTTAAATTAAAACAAAATGGAAATACCAACTAAAAGTATTGCACATATAACCAAAAAGAACTGGGACAAAGCCAACGCACTTTTGCTGAAGAAAACCCTGAGTGAATTTGCGCACGAATTGCTGATTATCCCCATATTAAAAAGCGGAAAAACCTATGGTGTATTTTCTCCCGACAAAACCTTCGAATATACATTTGAGGCCTCCATTCTGGCTTTAAACCATTGGTCGGTTTCACTGGAATCTATTCAGAAGAAAACGGCAAACGGAGAAGAAGTTCCGTTGCGGCTGTTAGAATTTTTAATTGAATTTAAAGATGTTTTAGGAATCGATGAAAAGCTTTTGCCAACTTATTTAGAAGAGATTACAAGCACCTTATACAGCACCGCTTATAAAATTGACAACGAAAATTATTCGTCTGAGCAGTTGGTAGGTCAGGAGTATCAGGTGATTGAACATGCGATGACAGAAGGCCATCCTTGTTTTGTGGCCAATAGCGGAAAAAACGGTTTCAATATTGATGATTTTGCCCAATTTTCACCCGAAGCCAATGCACCAATACAATTGTTATGGCTTGCCGGACACAGGAGCAGAGCCACTTTTTCAGGAATTGAAACTTTAGATTATAAAAAAGTGCTTACTCAGGAATTGCCCTTGACAACCATCACTTCTTTTGAAAAGGTGCTGGAATCGAAAGGTTTCAACAGCGGTGATTATTACTTTTTCCCGGTTCATCCCTGGCAATGGGTCAATAAATTAGCCCTTATTTTTGCGCCCGATATCGCCGAAGGGCATTTGGTTTGTCTGGGGTATGGCGACGATAATTATTCGGCACAGCAATCGATTCGTACTTTTTTTAATACCAGTTCTCCGGATAAATTTTATGTAAAAACGGCACTTTCGGTAATCAATATGGGTTTCATGCGCGGATTGTCTCCGTATTATATGGAAAGTACGCCAGCCATTACAGAATGGGTTGCCGATGTGGTAGAAAACGACATTTATTTACAGCAAAAAGGGTTCACTTTATTGGGTGAAGTAGCCACCATTGGCTACCGTAATTTCCTGTATGAACCCCTTGGCATAAGCCTGCCCCATAACAAAATGCTGGCTGCTTTATGGAGAGAAAGCCCAATTCCGAAATTATCTAAAGGGCAACAGATTATGACAATGGCGGCCTTATTGCACGTAGATCAATCCGGGATTTCTTTCGCATCCGAATTGATTAAAGCCTCCGGAATCAGCGCAAAATCTTGGATTAAGAGTTATCTCAATGCCTATCTTTTGCCTTTATTGCACTGTTTTTACGAACATGAAATGGTTTTTATGCCTCATGGCGAAAACCTGATTTTAGTATTTGAAAATCATATTCCCGTAAAGGCAATCATGAAGGATATTACCGAAGAAGTAATGGTTTTTAATGTCAAAACGGAACTGCCGGAAAAAGCAAAACGCATTCAGATGGAGATGAATGAACCTTTGAAGATTTTATGTCTGTTTAATGATGTTTTTCAGTTTTATTTCCGATTCCTTTCTGCCATTTTATCAGAAACCCAGACACTTTCCGAAAGTGATTTTTGGGAAGAGGTAGCCGATTGTGTACACGAATATCAGGAAACACATCCCCATTTGAAGGAGCAGTTTAAAAAATATAATCTGTTTGTTCCCGAATTTGATTCCTGCTGTCTGAACCGTCTGCAACTGCGAAATAACAAACAGATGCTCGACCTGGCTTCGCCGATAGAAAGCCTTCAGTTTGTAGGTAAATTAAAAAATCCAATTGCTGCATTCATTTCAAAAACCAAATTATCAGTTGTTTAATGATGACGTAATAGTTTGAGAATTTATTTAACACATAGGGACATGGCTTTCATTTAAAAAAACGGAAACACTTCTTTTTTGGGCTTACAAAACCTATGTCCCTGTGTGTTAAAAATAATAGCCCAAAACGGGTTAGAAAAAAAATAATTATGCTATATATTACAAGGTCGGTAAAGTCAATCCGCAACTCATTTGACCGTTTTTTACAGGTTTTAAAAATGGCAGAATCATTCGATTTTACTTCCGGAAGCATCAAAAAAGCCATTATTATCCTTTCGGTTCCAATGGTTCTAGAAATGGTAATGGAATCGGTATTTGCTTTGGTCGATTTGTACTTCGTCGGTCATTTAAAAGAAAGCAATCACGCTATCCAGATTGTGGGTTTAACCGAGTCAGTTTTCGCCATCATTTATTCCATTGCCATAGGAATCAGTATTGCAACAACTGCAATTGTAGCCAGGCGAATAGGAGAGAAGGAAGCAACGGAAGCCGCAAAATCGGGTGTTCAGGCGATAGTAATTGCGATATTTATTAATTTACTCCTTAGTATTCCGGGTTTTATATACGCCAAAGAGATCCTGAGATTAATGGGAGCGTCGCCGTCTTCTATAGTGTATGGTGCTGTTTACACCCAAATAATGATTGCAGGAAGTGTGGTGGTCATGCTTATTTTTTTGATTAACGGAATTTTCAGAGGCGCCGGAAATGCCATCATTGCCATGAAAAGCTTATGGATTGCCAATATCTCGAATATCATTCTTTGCCCCATCCTTATAAAGGGTTTATGGTGTATTCCGCCAATGGGAATTATGGGAGCGGCAATTGCCACAACGGCCGGAAGAGCAATTGGAGTGGTGTATCAGTGTTATTTTCTTTTTTACGGAAAAGGGATTTTAAAAATAAAATGGACTTATTTCATTCCTGACACGAAACTAATCCAGGCGATTATAAAACTTGCCACACCCGGGGTTTTACAATATGTAATTGCCTCCTGCAGTTGGATTTTCCTTGCCAATCTTATTGCGACAACCGGTGGCGATTATGCTTCATCGGGATATCAGACTGCGATCAGGATTATGATGTTTTTTATACTTCCGGCTTGGGGACTTAGTAATGCCGCTGCGACTTTGGTCGGTCAGAATCTGGGTGCCAAAAAAGTGGACAGGGCCGAAAAAGCGGTTTATAAAACGGCCAAATACAATATGTTATTTATGGGATTTATAATGCTGGTTTGCTTTTTTAGCGCACATTACCTGATTTCCTTTTTTACGGAGGATGCGGAGATTGTCAAAATTGCCGTCAATGCCTTGCAGATTATGAGCATCGGGTTTGTTTTTTATGGATTGGGAATGGTTTTAAACAACACGTTTAATGGGGCAGGGGACACCTGGACTCCAACGTGGATTAATATTTTCGGGTTTTGGATATTCCAGATTCCGTTTGCTTATCTTTTAGTTCATTATTATAAATTGGGGCCAATGGGGGTTTTTATCGCAATTCCTGTTGCGGAGACTCTTATTACGATTTTAAGCTGGATCGTTTATAAGAGGGGGAATTGGAAGAGGATTGAGATTTAAATTCTCCTGATTTTTGGTTTCTCGCAGAGTCAAAGAGTCGCAGCGTTTTTTAGATTTTGTTGTTTTGAATCTTTGCGATTTTGAGAGAGAAAAATTAATTCTGCAAGAGAAGCACTTAAAGCTTCCCGCTATCTGCAAACGAATAGTAATTTTCGAGACTAATAATCAAATGGTCTATAATCTCAATTTTTAGCATAATTCCCACTTCTTTTATTTTCCTGGTAATTTTTCTGCATAACATCTTGTGTTCTGTCTTTTAGATACGGTAAAACTTTGTCT
>JBDTNT010000198.1:0-41339 GCA_039933615.1 Flavobacterium sp.
TAAAATCAAGCATATAAAAAAACCGCCTCAAATTTAGTATTGAGACGGCTTCTTTACGTAAAAAATAAACGAACACAAAAACTTAATTGTAACCTTGATTTTGTTTGAATACTTTCTGATCTATAACGGTTTGTGGCATTGGAAACAGTCTTCTGAAGGGTTGAGAAGCCGCTTTTGCAGTTCCGGCCAAATCAAATTTTCCAAAACGGATGCTTTCCGGCCTTCTTTGTAATTCCCAGTACAATTCGAAACCTAATTCTTTATATAATTGCTCTGAATCTAAAGAAGTAAGCACCTTTCCGGGAGCATTTGCAAATAAAGATTCTCTTGTTCTGCTGGTGCGCAATTTGTTTAAATCATCCATCGCCTGTCCTACACTTCCTTTTCTGAAAAATGCCTCAGCTCTCATGGCGTAAATTCCTCCTAAACGGAATAATGGAATATCAACATTACTGGAACCATTACCTTCTTCCGCATCAAATTCATATTTAAAAACACGGGCACCCTGATTGATTTCGTTTTGGGCAAAAACAGATTTAGAAGGATCTGCAAACGTCAGTGTTGGTGTAAAATTCATTCTTGTAGCAGAGCTTTTTTCCATAAACAACGGAGAAACTTTAATACGGTTACCCGTCATTTCAAGAGATCCTGAAGTTAACAATATAGGCCCATACTGAAGTCCGGCCTGAATTCCTCTGTTAAAATGGAACCACGGTAAATTGGCACTTTTGGGTACGGTGCTTGTTGCAGGAACACTTACATCTGTACCGTCATTCATAAACCAGGTACCATCAGCATATTGGTAGTGTTGTTCAAATCTTGGGTCATCATGATTACCCGCCCATGATGCGTAGAATTCCGGAGTAGTACAAGCTGCATTTGTTCCTCTGTTTACAGCAGAAGTTCTCTGGTTACGCTCCATACATACGTAAGCAAAACTATTTGACCCGTTTCTGATATAATCTATTTTTTGGGAAATCGCAAAAATAAGCTCTTTACCATTATTATTATCTATTGCAAAGTTTTTGAAATAATCACTTTCTAAACTAAATTTTCCGGAATCGATCAATAAGGAGGTATAATAAATAACACGATCCATATCGGTGCCTGTTCCTGATACTGCTGCTTCATTAAAATTAAAAGCTGATCCGGCATTATAACGGTCTTTAAATACCGCACGATTCAAATACATGGTACTTAAAAAAGCGTAAGCTGCCTGTTTTGTAAATCTTCCGTGGTGTGTTCGTTGTGTACCAATGTCAGCCAGGTCAGGAAGTAAAGCTTCTACATCTGTAATCAATTTATCAATCTGAGTGTCTGCTTTTAAAATTTGCAAAGACGGTTTAAGTTCCATCGGATCTCTGTAAGGAGCCTGTCCGTACAAGTCTAAAGTAGTATACGTATAATAAGCCAAAAGTGCTTTTGCTTCTGCAAGAAACAATTTTTTTTCAGGAATCGAACTTTGCTCAATAGACTGGATGGCTGTCAAAGAACGTGTAATTCCGTTGGTCAGTAAATCCCAGTTACCAACTATAATGGCATTACTGGAACTCCATGTAAATTCATGCATATCCCTCCATTTTCCACCATCGCCCCAGTCACTTCCGCGGGTTGGTAAAATAGCTTCATCTGTAGTGTATTCCTGCATGGCAAAAACAGCTCCGTGATCTGTAAAAGTTCCGTCTCCAAGTCTGTCATAAGCTGCAGCAAGAGAACCGGCAGGGTCAGAAACAGTATTTCCCGGTATTTCATCCAAAAAAACTTCATCCAAATCAGTACAGCTGTTTAATAGAAAAATAAAAGAGAATAGTGTTAAAACTTTTATACTAAAAAATGTCTTTGTCTTCATTATTTATAATTTTAAAGTTGCTCCAAAACTGAACGTTCTGGAAGTTGGGTAACTTGCATAATCAATACCAATAGATTGGTTTCCTCCACTTGATTTAGGAGTGTTTACTAACGGATCGAATCCTGTATAATTAGTAATTGTAATCAGGTTATTCCCTGTTACATAAAGTGTTAATCCGTTGATCCAGTTTAATCCTTTTAAGTCGAAATTATAACCAATACGGGCTGTGTTCAATCTGATAAAGTCAGATTTTTCTAAGAAAAGTGTTGACAGAATTGGTGAATTGGTTGCATTTGCACCAGACTCATAATACCCGGTAGCAACGTTTCTGTCTGAAGCCAGATTATTGATATTCAAAGCATTCAAACCTGTATTGTTCAATAAATAACCTCCTGTCTGGCCTATGATTGAGAATGAAAAACTAATGTTTTTATATCTCATATCACTATTAAGTCCGTAATAAAAAGTTGGTAAAGCTCCTTCTATAATAATTCTGTCGCTGTTATCTATTTTACCGTCCCCGTTCTGATCTTTAAAAACATTTCCTCCTTTGTCATCAAATCCGGTATGCTCTAACAAATAAAACGAACCTGCCGCATAACCGCTTTTGTATATATTCGCATATACTCCGGATTGTCCCGGTCCTGATATAGTACCCGTTAAGATTTGTGACATTGGTAAGTTTTCAATTTTATTTTTTAATGTAGCTCCATTTACATCAACATTCCAGCTAAAATCTTTAGTGTCAATTATTTTCGTCCCTAACATAAACTCAAAACCTTTGTTAACTATCTTTCCATCAATATTTGTCCATATGTCATTTGTCTGACTTAAAGTAGGTGAAGGAATGTTTAGAATCGCATCTGTAGTTGTTTTGTTGAAATAATCAAGGGTTCCATACAATTTATCACCCCATAAATTAAAATCTAAACCCAGATTGTATTGCGTAACAACTTCCCATTTTAAATCAGGATTTGCAGTTCTGGTTACAGCAACTCCATTAACCAGATTCAAATCATCATACAGATAATATCCGTCCGGGCCAGATAAAGAATAACTTGCTTTCGTTAGTTTGTTTTGTACTTCCTGATTTCCTGTTTGTCCCCAACTTGCTCTTAATTTTAAGTTGTTGATGATTTCAGATTCTTTAAGAAAATTTTCGTTAGCAATATTCCATCCTAAAGCAAAAGAAGGAAAGTAACCATATTTGTTGTTGTCGCCAAAACGTGTAGAACCGTCGGCTCTCATGGAAGCAGTCAGTAAAAATCTGTTATCAAAACTGTAGTTCAGTCTTCCGAAATACGATTGTAATTCATTTTCCTGTGCATAACCTGTAGTTCCTGACTGAGTTCCTTTAAAACCAGGATTAATGGATGGTTTTACACCAGCACCCTGATCAGAGATTCCGTCAATACTGAAACTTGTTCCTGATCTTTCGAATTTTTGATAAGAGAAACCTCCTAACACTTCAAATTTATGTTGGTCTAACTGTAAATTGTAGGTCAGATAATGTTCAACCAAAGAGTTTTTAGAGTCCAGATTGTTTTGTACGTATTTCCCTTTTGGATTTAAATCGGTTAAGTTTGGATAAATTGTCGTATTTCTTTCTGCCGTAGAGCGGTCAATTCCCAGATTTAATTTGTATTCTAACCCGTTAACGATTCTCAATGAAGCTTCAAAATTTCCGAGAACTCTTAAAGTGCGGGTCTCATCTTCATAAATACTCAACAAATAGGCTGGATTGTAATGCGCATTCATATTAAAATTCGTGTACTTTCCGTTGGCATCAAAAACAGGTCTTGTAGGGTTTGCCATTAAGGTATGCACAATCAATTGTCCGTTAGAACCACCGTCATCACTTGTAGGTACGCCATTGTCTTTTGTTTCACTGGCAGTAAGGTTGAATTTTAATTTCAGACGTTTATTATCTAAAAATGATTCAGAAGCATTAATTCTTCCGGTCATACGTTTAAAATTACTGTTCTCTATAATACCTTCCTGATCCAATTGAGATACAGAAGCATAGTAGTTTCCAGTTTCTGTTTGTTTGGCAAAAGCCAAAGAATTGCTTTTTGTAACCGCACTCCTAAAAATGACATCCTGCCAGTCTGTATTTCCACCATGATCAAAAGCAGGATCTTTAATAGCCTGTCTGTATTGGTCCGCACTTAAAACATCTAATTTATGTGCTACAGTAGAAATTCCTAAAGACGAATCATACGTTAATGTTCCATCACCTTTGGATCCTTTTTTAGTCGTAATCAAAACAACTCCGTTGGATCCTCTTGCACCATAGATGGCAGAAGAAGAAGCATCTTTTAAAACTGTAATCGACTCAATATCGCTATTATTCAAAAAGTTTAAAGGGTTTTTGGCCGCAGAAGCTCCAAATCCAACATTTGATCCCGAAGGACTCACATCATCATTTGACAATGGTACTCCATCAACAACAAACAAAGGTGTACTTCCGCTTCTGATAGATCCAACACCTCTAATGGTAACATTCACTCCTGCTCCGGGTTCACCGCTTGTGCTCACCACACGAACTCCGGCCACTTTTCCCTGAATTAAATTGTCCGGAGAAATACTTACTCCCTGTTTAAAACTTGAAGCATCAAGTTGTGTTACAGCTCCGGTTACATCTTTTTTAGACTGCTTACCATAACCTACAACCAATACCTCGCTTAATTCTGCTGTATTTGGCTCCAACTGTACAGTCATGAAGCTTTTTTCGCTGATTACCGTTTTAGTTTTATAGCCTAAATACGAAATTTCAAGAGGTTTTCCTTCTTCAACCGTAATTTCGAATTCTCCGTCAAAATTAGTTATCGAAGAATTTCTAGTAGTAGCTTCCAAAACAGTTACTCCAGGCATTGGAACACCATTTTCGTCTACTATCTTTCCTTTTACTTTTACTTTATCTGCAGATTCAGTGGTTTTGGTAACTTTTAATGCTGCTTTTTGTATCAATACTAATTTACCGCTGATGTTGTAATTGAAATTAGCTTTTTTAGAAAGATCATTCAAAATCAAAGCAACAGATTCATTCGTGAAATTTACCGTATAAGTTGTATTGTCAGTAATAATAGCCTGTCCGTAACTGAATTTATAACCAGTTTGCTGACTCAGTTTTGAAAAAATAGAGACTAAAGTTGCTTTCTCTGTTTTATTCTCTACTTTTGAGTTTTTAAGAAAATGGTTGGTACTGAAACCGCTTTGAAACGACAGTAATGCCAGGGCTAAAAAGAAAATTCCCTTTAGATTAAAATTTTTAAGTTTAAAATACATGATTTAAGTTATTGGTTTTTCGATACTTAATTATTAATCGCAGTTGTTCTCAGCAACTGCTTTTTTTGTTTTTAATTGACTTGTACTATTCCGTCATATATATTGAATTTTAGGTTTGTGATATAGTTTATTTGTTTTAAGACACTCTCAAGTGAAGCATCTTTTTCTATAAAAACGGTTACCGGCGTTGTTAGCACCGTCTCGTTTTTGCATGAAAAAGTTACTCCGTATTTATATTGTAAAAAGGTAATTACCTGTTTTAATGTTGCCTGATTTAGCGTAATATCCGTAGTGTACCAATTGATTGAAAGGGATTTATCAATTGGAAGTTTCGTTAATTTCTCGTCAACAAACAGCGCTTCCTGATTAGGAACCAAATCCACACTCTGCTCTTTTACAGAAACATTTACTTTTCCGGTTACGACAATCACTTCACATTTTGATTTTGATAACTGAATATGAAATGAGGTTCCGACAACTCTGGTTCTGATTGCACCGGACTGAATGATAAAAGGATGTGTTTTGTCTTTGGCGACTTCAAAAAAAGCATTTCCTTTCAGTAAGGAAACTGTTCTTTCGGCACCTTTAAATTGTGCAGGATATTGAAAGGAAGAATTTGCTGCCAGATAAATTTTCGAACCATCACTTAACCGGATTGATTTTGGAGATGACGCAGTTTCAAATGTTAATTGCTTTTCGATTGATGTATCCGGCTTATAAAAAAATCCTAAAACCACAAGAAAAAGAATGCTGGCAGCAGCCATATATTTTAAATATGGACTAAAATTTTTCTTCTTCCCTATTCGAAGCTGTATACCTTTATATATATCTTCAGAAACTTCTTGGCTGTTTCCCATTGAAGCATCATCCCATTTTGATTTTTTAAATTCGGTAAAAGCAAAATGATCTAATAAATTCTCTTCAGCTTTTGAAGTTTTATTCCGCGCACTTTTATCGATAAGATATTCTAAACTATGCTTGATTCTTTTTATCATAATACTTATTATTATCTATAAGTACCGGAAATCAGAAATCGTACTATCCGGAAATATTATGAAACCATTAACAGAAAGTTATCTTAAAAAATTTTGATGTAAAACGATATACGGTGCTATCCAGGCCAGGTCTTTCAAGCCTTCACGCAATTGTTTCAAGCCGGAAGAAATTTGATTTTTGACCGTTTGTTTTGATATTCCAAGTTCATCGGCAATCTGATCGATGGACATGTCCTGGAATTTGTACATCAATAAAACCTCTTTCCTTTTTTCGGGGAGTTTGTCTAATAACAAATAAAGCAGATCCATAACTTCAGGATCAATTGAGGTGAAATTATCGATAATGTAATCTTCGAATTTATCTTCTAAAACAGTCTTGTCAAAACGATTATTCTGGTAATGTTTAAAAACCTGATTCTTCACCGCACGAAATAAATAAGGTTCAATCGCATTGATGTTCAGTTCGTCTTTTCTCTCCCATAAATCAATAAAAACATCCTGAACGATGTTCTGTGCCAAGTCTTTATCCTGAGTCATGGTATACGAAAAGGCATTTAGCTTTTTCCAGTATTCAGTATACGTTTTTTCAAAAATTTCAGGGTTCTTCATAACAATATTGGGGACTGTTTTATACTGTAAAATAATAAAATGTTATACCAAAGTTTTTTGTGTGAAGGTTAACTTTAAATTAAATAATAAACTCTTTTGCTGTAGTAATACTACTTTTTCACCAAAGAAATGATACTCCGTTTGCGATTTGTTTTTTTTAAACTAACACTAAAACCAGATGATGCTTTTAATTTAGTAAACTCAAAAGAGGCAGTATTCTCAGCTCTTCTCCCCCTTTATCTCCTAATACTAATTACAACTTCAAAATCATGAAACAGATTCTGTTTACATTATGTCTTGCCGGCGCCCTGCATTGCCATGCACAGATACAAGACGAAAACCTAAAAATAAATCAATTACAAGTCATTGGCTCCCACAATAGTTACAGACATGCTATCGAAACGGATTTATATAATCTGATTCAGGCTAAAGACACTGCACGTTCCCTTAAAGGGTTACAATACACTCATATTGGTATAACCGATCAATTAAATAAAGGGTTAAGAAATCTGGAAATAGATGTTTTTGCTGATTCTAAAGGCGGGAAATACGCGCACCCAAAAGGATTGGACATCGTAAAACCGGAAGAATCTTATGATCCGAAAGGATTAATGAACAAACCGGGATTTAAGGTTTTTCACATGCCGGATATCGATTTCAGGACTTCTTGTTATACGTTCGAAATTTGTCTGCAGGAGCTTAAAAAATGGTCGGATGCCAATCCGGGTCACGTTC
This sequence comes from Flavobacterium sp., assembly GCA_039933615.1. Classification (GTDB taxonomy): domain Bacteria; phylum Bacteroidota; class Bacteroidia; order Flavobacteriales; family Flavobacteriaceae; genus Flavobacterium. Next base: position 7,477 of record JBDTNT010000198.1, read on the forward strand.
CTGTTTTTATTACTTTGGAACCAAAAGACGGAGAGGCAAATTACTTCGGAACGAAACCGGAGGATTTTACGCCTGAATTGTTTGATGCTTTAGATAAAGTAATCCGTAAAGAATTAGGAAATGATAAACTGATTACGCCTGATATGGTGAGAGGAAAATACAGCACTCTTGAGGAAGCCGCTCTGCACCACAACTGGCCTACGCTAAAAAAAGCAAAAGGAAGATTTTTATTTTTATTAGATAATAACGGCGCAAAAAGAGATTTGTACGCATTAAATCATCCGTCCCTGAAAGGACGCGCCGTTTTTATAAATGCTGAACCCGGAAAACCGGAAGCGGCAGTCTTATTCAGAAACAATTCTGAAGATCCTGAAATCGCAGATCTGGTAAAAAAAGGATATATCATCCGCACCAGAGCCGATTCGGATACCAAAGAAGCCAGGGCCAATGATTACTCGCATTTTAATGCTGCAAAAACTTCAGGCGCACAAATCATTACAACCGATTATTATCTGCCCAGCACTTTCTTTAATTCTCCGTATCAGATTAAGTTTGATGATGGAAAGTATGAAAGGATTAATCCTGTAAATGGAGCTGTGAAGGAATAGTTTTTTAGTCTCGGTTTACAGTTTTATAAAGCTGTAAACCGGGATTTTTACTTGTAAACCAATTAATATTTTGCAAGTTTTGTGATTTCGAAGAAGGAGCCCGAGCGATAGCGAATAGGCAAATCAATTCGAAAAGCAAAAAAATAAAAATTCAAACCATATAAGTGATGTAAGTTTATTTAAGACAACGCGCTTAATTTTATATGAACTTACATCACTTATATGGTTTAAAAATACACCCGGCAAAGATCCCTGACTACACCCGATTTCAAATCAACACTAAAGTGATCCGCGGGAACCTCATGCATGAATTTATTGAAGATAATTAAGAAAAGACGCATTTGGTTTTGCAGTGGTTTTTCTTTTGAAGCCGTTTCTTCTTTGTAGTTTTCAAAAAACAACTGTGACAGAACTTTGTATTGTTTGGCCCTTGCTGTTCCGATGTCTTTTAAAGCCAGTTCGTCGGCGCTTCTGAAACGATAAAAATCTACCAGAAAATCGTAGCCATTCCAGTTTTTGAAATCTTCTTTTTTGAGATTATTCTCCGATAGAAGTCTGGCCGTTTTTTGTTCCGCTGATGCCCATTCCGTTTTGAAATTTTCCTTGTTTTTAAGGAGTACATCAAAATCCTTATCAGAATTCATATTCGCCAATACCAGTAAATCTGCTCCGGAAACATTTAAGATAAAATCCCTGAACGGCACCGGCCAGTCATCCGATAAAAAACGAAGGCGAACCAATTCTTTCAGGTGAAAATCAGTAAAATCGTGGTAGTTTTTGGTTTTTAAAATATCAATATTCCAAATGTCTTTGGTTTGTTTGCTTTCCAAAAACTGATATTCTGTTTTGTATAAATCAAAAAGTTCATCGTAATGCGGAACATTATCAATTGTGATAGTCTGAATATCGACAAGATTATCTTTTTTGATGGTCAGTAATTTATACGCCGGAATATAAGCCGCCAAAGAAGGCGTCTGAATATTCACAAGCGTATTTCCTTTCGCCGTAGTCCTCACTCCGGTATCGTTGATGTGCATGTGTCCGCCAAAGTGAATCTTCAATCCTGCATCGGCAAAAACCTGCGCTACTTCTTCTGTGGGAACCCTGTTCAGTTGCCATTTATTTGGCCCCAGTAATTCTTTTATTTCCGCGGAAGCGTCATCATTAAAATCAATCATGGGAAAATGACTAAAAGCAATCAGGGTTTTGCCTTGTTTTTTCGCTTCAAGCGAAATATCCGCTACCCATTTTATCAAATGTTTTTTGTTCGAAAGCACATTGTTATACCCCGTACTTGCTTCCGAATAATTCTTGGAATCTTTGGAATCTGCCGTTGCGTTTTTCTTCGGAATGTAAACATTTCCGTCAATGGCCATTAACCAAAGTCCATCGATTGGTTCCACCACATAACTTACATCCGGAACTTCATAACCCGGAGCTAAATTATAAACCCTGTTTGACAATAAAGCCGCCTGTTTTGCCTTTTCGTACGTATAATCCTGACTCGTGTAAGCAGCAAACGGGGTGGACCAGAACTTATATTTTTTATCCGGATAAAATCCGAAATGCTGCAATCCTTCTGTGATTCCCAAGTAGCCCATTTTTGCAATATCGGCTGTAACCACAACGGGATTTTCTATATCTAAATTAGATGTATACATTCCGTCTTTGCTAAAAACAGGCTGATTTTTCCCTCCGTTTCCTAAGAAATCCTCTTTGCCTGATTCTTGTGCAAATGGGCCAACAGGATCGTGGTTTCCTGTGGTAATGAAAAATTCAATTCCGTATTTTTTTCGGTAATCTTCTAAAATTTTTTCCAATCCGCGAACATGAATTGGCTGACCGTCATCTGTGTAGTCGCCGGGAAGTGCTACATATTTTATTTTTCGTTTGGCAATATCGTCTAGAGCAGCAATAAAAGCAAAGTAATTTTCATTGAAAATCCGGGTAGAATGCAACTGAGATGCCATCGTACGAAGCAGCATATATTTTCCTGTCTTTGGATTTAACACTCCACGGTAATCACTATCGGAAAATTTTCCGAACAAGTCCTGTAAATGTATATCTGATAAAAAAGCAACCTGAACACCATCAAGTTTCGATTCTTGCTGGGCTGAAACCGAAGTATTCAAAAAAACAAGAAAAAGAAAGCCTAAACAAAATGAATATTTTTTCTGTAAAGGGAATAAATTATCTAAAATCATGGCGCAGCAATTAGAATTGGGCTTATATCAATTTATAAGCTGCAATTTAATTATTAAAACCTGAAATCGTTTTATGAAAGTGTTATCGAATAATAATTTTTAGGCGAATGATTATCTGTTAATGGCAATAATAAAGTCTAATATCTCCTGAGTGCTCAGAATATAATCAGGCTTAGTGTGCATAATCGCATTATTGGGCATAAAAGGCATATCTGCCGAAGCAGGATCCTGAACAATGATTATACCTCCTGATTTCTGAATAAATTTCAGTCCTTCTGTTCCGTCAGCATTGGAACCGGATAATAAAATCCCAACAAGACTGTCTCCGTAAATTTCGGCTGCAGATTCAAAAGAAACATCAATACTTGGGCGGCTGTAATTTACTTTCTCTGACGTATCGAGAGAAATCGTCTCGTTCTTTTCAAACAATAAATGGTAATTTGACGGAGCGACATATAAAAACCCGGGCAGCAGAGGTTCTTTATCTTCTATTATTTTTACCGGAACTTCTGTTTTGATTTTTATTAATTCTTCCAGCGTGAGGTCGTCTGTACCTCTTCTGTGAAGTACAATTACAAGGGCGAAATAATTTAAGACATGTATTTCGGGCAAAATGTGCATTAAAGCATTTAAACTCCCGGCAGATCCTCCTATAATGACAACTTTACAACTTGTATTTATTTTATCTTCCGCCATATCTTTTCTTTCTCTAACTGTTTGTACTTCGTTGTAGATATAGAGTATTTTATAGTTTCTTTTGTCCCTAAAGCTAAAAATCCCAGAATACCCAGGCTTTCATCGAATAAATTGATTACTCTTTTTTGCAGGTTATTATCGAAATAGATCAAAACGTTACGGCACAGGATAAAATCGAATTCATTAAATGAATTGTCCGAAACTAAATTGTGCTGGGAGAAAACCATTTTTTCGGCTAATTCTTCATTAAACTTCGCAATTCCGTAATTGGCAATATAATAATTAGAAAAGTCTTCCTGTCCTCCGGAATCCCGATAATTTTCGGAGTATTCTTTCATCATCCGCAAAGGGAAAATCCCTTTTTTGGCAGTTTCTAAAACCTTCGAATTGATGTCTGTTGCATAAATAATCGATTTATGAAGAAGTCCGGCTTCTTTGAGCATAATCGCCATCGAATACACTTCTTCACCGGTAGAACAGCCGGCATGCCACAAACGGATGAATGGCTTTGGAGCCAACTGAGGTAAAATTTCAGTTCTGACAACTTTATAAAAGGCCGGATCACGAAACATCTCAGTAACATTTACTGTAATTTCGTCAATCATATTTCTGTAATATTCCGGGTCGTACCTGACTTTAGCCAAGAACTCATAAAAATTTTTGAATCCGTCTAATTGATATATTCGGTTTACACGCCTCTTTAGCGATGCTCTCGAATAACTTCCAAAATCGAAGCCGTAATATTCGTAAATATCATTTATAAGGGTTTCTAACTCAATATCTTCAATCATAATAAACTTAAATTTTCGATAATGCTTCAAGCAATTTGTCTACATCAATAGGTTTTGAAACGTAATCATCGGCACCAGCCTCAAGACATTTTTCTTTATCACCTGTCATGGCCTGTGCCGTTACGGCAACAATCAGGGTATCTTCCCTGGAAGGTATTTTTTTTATTAACGGAATAGCTTCATAACCGTCCATTTCAGGCATCATCATATCGATCAGAATCGCGTCAATCGGCTCGTCTGTCTGTAATAGTTTTAAAGCTTCTTCGGCACTTAAACAAGACAAACAATCGAATGATTTCACTTTTAGGGTGTTTACCAAAGCGAAAATATTCCTTGAGTCATCGTCAATAATTAAAACTCTTTTTTTAGTCATTTCTTACTCCTTTTACATTAAATTTTATCATACAGCCACACCCTCAACAACGACAATAACTGATCTATATCTACCGGTTTTGTAATATAATCTGACGCTCCTGCACTGATACATTTTTCTCTGTCGCCTGTCATTGCTTTTGCCGTAACAGCGATTAGGGGTAATGTGATAAATTTAGGGATAGTACGTATTTTTTCTGCCGTTTCATATCCATCCATATTAGGCATCATCATGTCTAATAAAACGATATCTGTATCCGGGTTTTCTTCTAATATCTTAATAGCCTCTTTACCATCAAAAGCTGTAATAACATTCATTTTAAAAATCTCAAGCGCTTTTGTCAGCGAATAGATATTTCGAACATCATCGTCTACAATAAGGACTTTTTTATCGTGTAATATATTGTTTAGTAAATTAAGCTTTTTATGGCTTTCTTTTTTACCGTCTGCTCCTTTTGTTTCCTCTACCAAATGTAAAAACAAAGACACTTCATCTAACATTCTCTGGTAGGAATGAGCTGTTTTTACAATAATGGAATCCGCGTATTTTTTAATTTTAACTTCTTCTTTTAGGGATAAACTTTTTCCTGTAAATACAATCACCGGCAGGTTTTCCAATCCAGGACTCTTTTTTACTCCATCTAAAATCTCATACGCATGAGCATCAGGAATTCCCATATCCAGAATTACACAATCTATTTCTTTTTTGTTTAAAGCAACCAGACCTTCCGAAACTTCACTTTTAATTTCAGAATTAATCTCGTGCGTCTCTAAAAAGAATGCAAGTGCTTTTGCGTGTTTCGGATTATCTTCAATAATCAAAACCTTTTGCGATTCTTTATTTATAATATGTTCAATTCGCGTGAAAACTTCCGGAATTCGGTCAAATGCAACCGGTTTATCAAGAAAATCAATCGCTCCTTTCAATAAACTTTCCTGTTTCAGTTTATGAGATGACATAATATGCACCGGAATATGTTTGGTCTGGATGTTATTTTTCAATTCTTCCATAACTTCCCATCCACTTTTTATTGGCAATTCAATATCCAGTAAAACTCCAACGGGTTTATACATTATGGCAAAATTTAAGGCATAATCACCACGAACGGAAACAATTGCTTTATATCCATTTTTTCTGCTGAATGCTAAAAGTGATTTTGCAAAATTGATATCATCTTCAACAATCAGGATTACCTTATCCCCTACCGAAATATCGTTTCTGTCATCCTCAATTTCATCAGGAATTACAGTTGAGATATATTTGTTTTTTATTGTTTTTAGCTCTTCTGCAGCACTATCGGAAATTTCTATCGGAGGAGTTTTCTCTACGATTACCTTTTTAATTATTGTTCCGTAAACCGGTAAACATAATGTAAAACTGCTTCCTTCGCCTTCTTTGCTGTGCAGTATAATTTCTCCCCTCAATAATTTGGCCAGTTCCCTGCTGATTGACAATCCTAAACCGGTACCTCCGTACTTACGTTTTGTAGATCCGTCTGCTTGTTGGAAAGCTTCAAAAATCAATGGCTGTTTGTCTAATGGGATTCCAATTCCGGTATCTTTTACAATAAAACAAATGATTTTATCATCGTCATCATTTATTTTAATTTCTAAACTTACAGATCCTTTTTCAGTAAATTTTACCGCATTTGAGATTAGATTTTTCAGAATCTGTTCTAATCTCATTTTATCGGTTTTTATGACAATTGGAGCATCTTTTGAAATAATCTCAAACTCGATGTTTTTTTCTTTGGCAATAAACGAAAACAAGTTATACATGCCGTCTGTAATTTCTTTGGTAGAAACATCCAAAAATTCAAGTTCCATTTTGCCGGCCTCAATTTTAGACAGATCCAGGATTTCGTCAATTAAGCCCAATAAACTATTCCCGGAGCTCTGAATTACTTTTGCAAATTCAATTTCCTCGATATTCATGCTCTGACTATTGTTTTCGGATAATAATCGGCTTAAAAGCAAAATGGAGTTTAATGGTGTTCTTAATTCGTGCGACATATTGGCCAAAAACTCCGACTTATAACGTGTTGTCAATTCTAAAGCTTCTGATTTCTTCTGAATCTCGTTGTTTTTTTCTTCCAATAAAACACTGCGTTCCGAAAGTTCCTCATTGGTTTGTTCCAGTTCTTCCTGCTGTACTCTTAATTCTTCTTCAGAAGCCTGCAATTTTTCTGTCTGTGCTTCTAATTCAGCATTAATACCTTCTAATTCGCTATGCTGTACACGTAATTCTTCAGATTGTGACTGGGTTTCTTCCAGCAATTCTAAAACACGTTTGCGGTTTTGAGTTGATTTAATGGCGATTCCAATATTATTTCCAACCATTCTCAGGAATTCCAGATGAAGATCTGAAAATCCGTAGATGCTTGCTAATTCTAAGGCTCCTTCAGCTTTAAAATCTATCAAAGGAACTGCTATAATATGCGTTGGTTTTATTTCACCCAAAGCATAATTGATCTGAATGAAATCCGGAGAAAGTGATTTTAATTCTAGGATTTTACCGGAAACAATAGCTTGTCCCAGCAAACCTTCTCCTTTCTGGATACGCTCCCTGTTTTTAGCCGGTATGTAACTGTAACCTGCTTTAGCAAAAAGCTCGCTGCCTTCGAGAATATACATCACACCGGCACTACTATTGGTGTAAATGCATAAAAACTCGATAATATCTTTCGATAATTCATTTAATGATTTATCGCCCAACATGACATTATTTAATTTTGCAATACCACTTTGCAGCCATTCTTTTTCTGACAATAAACTAAAGGAAGATTTAAGTGAAGAACTCATATTATTCAGAGATTCCCCAACGCTTCCCAATGCATCCGTTTTGGTATCTTCTACTTTAATATCGTAATTTCCACTTGAAATATTGGAAGCAATTGTACTGATCGCAGCAATTCTTTCCGCTGTTTCCCTGTCTTTTTTTTCGAGTTCAAGCTGAAGGGCTGAACGTTCGTTATAATCTTTTAAAATCCTGAATAAGAATACGATAGAAATAATAAAGGCAATTATAAAAGCCACCACAATTAAAATGATACTATAGGTTCCGTAACGGTCTGAGACTTCGTTACGCTCTTTTAAAAGAATCTTTTCACTGTCTTCAATGCGTTTGAAATAGCTTCTTAGCTCATCCATCATCTTTTTTCCTTCGCCGAGGTCAAAGCTCATGTTGTTTTTACCGAGACGTTTTTTTACAATCTGATTGTTTAGATATTTAAAGAAATTTGATCTCAGCGGTTTTAAATCATTTACTAGTTTTTGCTGCGCCGGATTATCAATCGTAAGTTCATCAAGTTTTTCGAAATAAGTATTTGACTCTGCTTCTGACTCATTATAGGATTTTGCAAATTGCTCATCGCCGCTGATCAGATAACCGCGCATTCTGGTCTGAGCATCCGTGATAAATGAAGCACCCTGATTTAAATTATAAATAACGTCCTGAGTATGATTTACCCAAAAATTACTTTTCAGCAAATTTTTTATACTAAGATAAGAAGCCGTAGAACTTATTGTCAGCACCAGCAGCGATACCATTGAGCTAATTAGTAAATTTCTTTTAAAATTGTTTTTCATAGGTTTTAATCCAGTTATGTAATTCTAATTCTCGTATTTTAAAGGCAGTACCATTATAAAACTGGCGCCTTTACCGAATTGACTTTTTGCGGTTATTAATCCGTTGTGTTTTTCTATTATTTTTTTGGCAATAGCGAGTCCAATTCCGGTGCCTTCATAAGCCTGACGGTCATTTAAACTCTGAAAAATAATAAAAATCCGGTCCAGATAGATTTCATCAAAACCAATTCCGTTATCCGAAACTATAATTCGGCAATATTTTCCGTCCGGAGAAATTTCACCATCAAAATCTTTTGTTTTTATTAGTTCTGAGGTAATCTCAATAACCGGTATTTCTGTATTTCCGGAGAACTTAAGCGCATTCCCGATCAGGTTCTGGAAAACCTGTCTCAACTGGCTCGGAATACTGTCTATTGTTGGAAGTTCACTTGTTTTTATCACCGCATTTTTACGTTCGATCAGGTAATCAAAATCAGAAAGCACTTCTTGCAAAACTTCATTCAAATCTGTTCTTTCAGGCTGCACTTTTGATGATAATCTGGAATAAGCCAGAAGATCTGTAATCAGGGTTTGCATTCTTTCTGCAGACTTAACAGTCCGGTCAACATAATCAATTGCTTTTACGTCGTCTTTTAAATATAAGTCCTTTATAATTTTAATGAAAATCTGAATCTTCCGGATCGGTTCATTCAAATCATGGGAAACTACCCAGGAAAACTGCTGTAATTCGTGGTTTTTGAGCTCTAGTTCTTCATTTTTCAAAACCAGTTCTTTGGTTCTTTCAGCAATTTTGATTTCGAGGTTGTCCTGCGCTTCCTTTCGAATTTTTATTTCTTTTGAAAGTAAATCTTTCATTACTTTCAATTCGTTTTTCTGCTCGTAAATCTTGATAAAGGTTTTTACTTTTAGAATAAGTAAATCTGTATCTACGGGTTTTGTAACATAATCGACGGCACCCGTTTCGTATCCCTTAAAGATGTATTTTTTTTCAATACTGATAGCAGATAAAAAAATTACGGGGATTTCTTTTGTCCTTTTATTACCGGAAAGAATCTTAACGACTTCAAAACCATCAAGACCGGGCATCTGGACATCCATTATGATGAGACAATAGTTCGTTTTTAAAATTTTCTTCAATGCTTCTTCACCAGACTCTGCCGTGTCTACTTCTATATCATGCAGTTCAAGTGTTTTTTTTAAGGCTATTATATTAGCCTTAATATCATCTACGATTAATATCATTTTATTGGGGTAAAACGTTATTGAATTAAATCTTAAAAATTAAAATTCGGTTCTAAATGGGTTATGTTTTTAATATGCCGGTTATTCTGTAAAAAACTGCTGACAAAACTTCCAAATTTATAAAAAAAAAGTAAAAACCTTTTTTATCGTACCTGAAAATAGTTTCATAATTCCCATGTTTATCTCCATTTATTCAATGTCCGATGATTGTTAAGTTATTAGAATGGTCTTACAGTCCGGGCTTTATTTACTGTCATCCGTGTTTTCGTACAAAATAAGAATGCATTAGATTTATTGTGGTAATTTTTCTTTTAATACCGTTAATGCCTCCTAAAACTTAAGACTAAATTTAAAGTCCGTTTTTCTAAATTACAAAACACAACAAATATGGATTTCACCAACATTGTCGGACTTGTGGCTGGTACATGTATTACAATATCAGTTATCCCTCAGATTTTAAAAGTATGGAAAACCAAAAAAGTAAAAGAAATTTCGCTTTTAACTTTCAGTATCCTCACTTTTGGAATTGCGGTCTGGATTTTTTATGGTTTTCTTAAAAATGACCTGCCTATAATTATCACCAACAGTATATCCTTATTCCTAAATTTGATAATGGTATATTTTATTATTTATTATGAAAAGGAAAAATAATGGCACAAAAAAAACAGCTTGTTTTAAGCTGTTTTTTTGTCTTACAAGTTAAAGGTATATTAGGCTGTTTTAGCTAGCGAATTTTGAGGATATTTATTGATAAGCTCGTATTTCTCTTTGAATAATCTTGGAAAGTAATTTCTTCCCGCATGTCCGATGGAATGTAAAACTTCAGAAATATTAAGCTGTGAGATTCTCCTGATTTCATCAATTTGTTTAGTGGCTAAATCTAAAATTGGCGTAATAATAGAAACATAGTTATAACTGTGCTGTATCACTTCAATTTCTATAATACTATTCAGGATACTTTTTTTAAGTAAATTTTTGACAATTCCTTTTTGTGGAATACGGTCAAACTCAATTAGTTTTTCGGCAATCTGATTATTTTGCATACCTACGTGCATATAGTTTCCTGAAGAATTCATAAACATTTTGGACATTTTAGAAGCCAAATCAACATTTTCTCCCACCTGAAATGTGGCTGTAGGAACTCCGATCAATAAAATCTTAACCGGTTTGTTTCTTTCAAAATACAATACATTATTTATGGTTGTATTGTTACTCATAATTCCGGATTGGTCTTTTTTTAGCGTTGTGATATTTCCGTTTGAACCAAAACTATGTTTTAGATTCCCGGCTGAACAATAGGCGAAAAAAACAGGTGCACAATGAAAAGATTCGATACTTAAAGTTACTTCATCAGAAAAAATCATATCAAACTGCATATAAGACATTTCATTCTGAAAACTCATTCCGCTGATGGTTCCTTTTGCCCAATTAGATTTTACATCTAAATTGTATTCCCCATTGTCAGATGTTAAAGTCCCTTCAAATGAATTTTCAAGATCATTAAAGATTGTATTGATTCCACCAGTATTTAAGTATAGTTTTTTCATTTTGGTTATATTTTAAAAATAACGGTTAGTATTAATTTACGTACAAAACCACTTCCAGGTTTTTTGTCGCTTTTGATAATTCAAATTTCGTAAATATTGCAAATCAAATTGTTATACAATTTTCCTGATATATTTCAAAATTTGTGGTTGCCCGTAAATTCATACTTTATTAATCTTAAATAAAAAAAGCAGCTAATCAGGAAATTACCCTGAATAACTGCTCTTCCAGCAAAATAAAATAGTTTGTACTTTTTTATATTAAACTTCTTCTAATGTAATTACTCAGAAGCAATTTCATTAATATCTGCATTTTTAGAATAATTCTTTTTCGGAATATCTTTAAAGAATTCTGCTTCTTCTAAATCTGCTGTTGGTCCGTATCCTATGAGATGAGTTCCTTTTCTCTCATCTTTGGTTTCTATTATGTACAATATAGACATATCATCAGGATCGCTCATTCCTTCGTAACGATGATGGGCAACGATAAATATTTCTTCCGGCGGATAACTGTATTTGGTTTCTGAATCTATTAAGCTGCCATCCCTGAACAGAAAGTTGCAGGTATATCCTTCATCCTGATATTTTTTGATATAGTCGGTTTCGTTTTTTGAATATTCTTTTTTCATGATGTTTGTATTTAGTAAGTTTTGTAATCTGTTATTCAAATTTCATCAATAACAGAGAAAAAGCTTAACTCAATACATTTAAATTTTAGCTCATTTAAAAAGTCAAAATTTAATAAATATATCAAGGATTGCTTCATACACAAGGGATTCCAGGCAATCAAGAAGATTTAGATTACTATAAAATAGTTTAATTTACGAAAGAATCAAAGACAAATAATTAGATGTGATTTATTTAATAAATTATTATATTTATGTCTATAAATATTTTTTACACTTCATTTTAGTAAAGACGAAAAACAAATCTTCATGATACAAATAGATCACGACTTTCTTTCAAAAGGAGGTGAAATGGGGGCATTAACGCGTGCAAAAGACTGGAATACAACGGCAGTTGGTCCTGTTGCTACCTGGCCACAAAGTTTACGTACCACATTAGGAATTCTATTGAACTCAAAATTCCCCATGTTTTTATTCTGGGGACCGGAGCATATTTGTTTTTATAATGATGCCTATCGTCCCAGTCTTGGCAATGATGGCAAACATCCCGCTATACTGGGCCAAAAGGGAGAAGAAGGCTGGCCGGAAATCTGGAATTTCATAAAACCGCTTATCGATCAGGTACTTACCGAAGGAGAAGCTACCTGGCATGAAGATCAATTGCTACCCATATACCGCAACGGAAAAATGGAAGATGTTTATTGGACATTCAGTTACAGTCCCGTAAACGACGAATCCGGAAAACCCTCCGGAGTTTTGGTGATCTGTAATGAAACCACCGAAAAAGTAAAGATACTAAAAGAGTCGGAAGACAGCAGTACACGCTATCGTAACAATCTTTTACAAACGCCCAGTGCAATGTGTGTTTTCAGAGGTCCTGACTATAAGGTTGAAATTGTAAATGAACTTATGCTTGAAATATGGGAACGAAAAGAACATGAGGTTATTAATCTGCCTGTTTTTGAAGCGCTTCCAGAAGTGAAAAATCAGGGTTTAGAGGAAATTTTACTTAATGTTTATGAAACAGGAGAAAGATTTACAGCTTCTGAACGTCCGGTAAGTTTAACCCGAAGTGGCAAAATTGTGAATACTTTTATCAATATAATTTATGAAGCCCTGAAAGAACCTGACGGAACAATTTCAGGTATAGTAGCTATTGCCAATGATGTTACGGTGCTGGTAAATGCCAGGAATATTATTGAGGAAAGTGAAAAAAAATTCAAAAATATTGTCAAACAGGTTCCACTTGGAATCGCGATTCTCAAAGGAGACGATTTAATTGTTGAGATGGCAAATGAAGCCTATCTTCACATTATTGATAAAAATGAAAACGAAATCCTGAATAAATCCATTTTTACTGCAGTTCCGGAAGCAAAAGAAAATGTATATCCTTTACTTTCAAAAGTGTACAAAGATGGTGTACCCTATTATACAGATGAATTAGCAGTGACCCTGAATCGTTATGGCAAAAAGGAAAATTGTTATTTTAATTTGGGTTTTCATCCTTTAAGAGAAGAAAATGATGTTGTTTCAGGAGTAATAATTGTTATCTACGAAGTTACAGAAGCTATAAAATCTAAGTATCTTTTAGCAGAAAGCGAAGAAGCGTTCCGAAAACTGGTGATGGATTCTCCAATTGCGATGACCGTTTTAAGAGGTAAAAATCATGTTATTGAGATGGCAAACACCACAATGATGAATGCTATCTGGCAGAAAAAAGAAAGTGAAACTATTGGAAAGCCTGTTGTAGAAGTATTCCCTGAGTTAATAGAGCAAAAATACCCTGAATTACTGGATCAGGTTCTTATGGAAGGTAAAATCATAACCGAAAAAGAATCGGTTGCTTATGTTCAAATTAAAGGTATAATTAAAAAAATTTATCTCGATTATCAATATACACCCCTATTTGAAAAAGAAGGCGGAATATCCGGGGTGATGGTAACTGTAAATGATATAACCGATAAAGTCGAAGCGCGAAAAAAAGTCGAAGATGCAGAACAAAGAGCCAGACTCGCTGCAGAAATTACAGAAATTGCAACCTGGGACCTTCATATTCCGACTCAGGAATTAATTTATTCTGAAAATTTACCACAGCTTTTTGGACATGAAAAAAAGGTTAAATTGACAAGATCTGACCTTGTAAATCAAATCCATGAAGATGATTTAATTATACAGGAACGGGCTTATAAAAAAGCAATTATTAACAGCATCTATAAATATGAATCCCGGATTATTAAGCCAGACAATTCGATTAGCTGGATAAAAGTTCATGGGAAAATTTTTTTTGATGAGAATGATAATCCTGTAAAAATGATCGGTACCATCATGGATATTACCGAGGAAAAAAACAGCCAGGAGGTTCTAATGAAGAGCGAGGAAAAATTCAGGCTCCTTGCCGATTCTATGCCTCAACATGTCTGGACAAGTGATGCTCTGGGTCATTTAAACTATTTTAATAAATCTATCTATACCTATGCCGGACTATCTCCTGATGAAGTAGATACGGGCGACTGGTTAAAAATTGTTCATCCGGATGATCGTGAAGAGAACGTAAAAAAATGGATGGAAGCTGTAAAATCCGGAAATGAGTTTTTATTTGAACATCGTTTTCGCCGTCATGATGGGGAATACAGATGGCAATCAAGCCACGCAATCGCCCAAAAAGATCAGGAAGGCAACATACAAATGTGGGTAGGAACCAGCACTGATATTCAGGATCAGAAAAACTTTACTGATAAACTCGAAAAAGAAGTTTCTGAAAGAACCGCCCAGTTAGAAATCAAAAACAGGGATTTAATTAATATGAACATCGAATTGCAGTCCTTTGCCTATATTTCGAGTCATGATTTACAGGAACCCCTCCGGAAAATACAAACCTTTGCAAGCCGTTTATCCGATCTCGATGAACAGAATATTTCGGCGAAGGCCAAAACTTATTTAGGACGTATTGAAGTGTCAGCGAAAAGAATGCAGACCCTGATTCAGGACCTTCTCACCTATTCCAGAACAAATTCGGCTGAGCGAATCTTTGTCAAAACCAATCTTGATGAAATTGCAGAAGAAGTAAAAAGTGATTTCTCAGAACGAATAGAAGAAACAAATGCCATTATCAATTTTGATCCGTTGGGCGAAGCAACTGTCATGCCTTTTCAGTTGAGACAATTGCTGCATAATTTAATTGGAAATTCATTGAAATTTTCGAAAAAAGGAGAAACGCCATATATTGAAATTAAAGCAGAAAGAATTCCGGGAAGTAAATTAAAAGTAGAGGTCGATTATCCGGAGAAAACGTATTACTGTCTTAAAATTTCAGACAACGGAATTGGTTTTGATTCAGAATATAACGAGCGTATTTTTGAAGTATTCCAGCGGCTAAATACTGAAACTGAATTTTCAGGTACCGGAATTGGTTTAGCGATCGTGAAAAAAATTGTCGAAAATCACAGAGGTATTATTACGGCCCATAGTGAAAAAAGCAAAGGAGCAACTTTTGAAGTTTATCTTCCTCAATAAAATAAAAAAAGACCAAATTCAACTAAATGGGTTTGGTCTTTTTTATCCTTTAAAGACTTTATACTTTATAAACAAAATTTTTGGAATCAGGAGTAAATTTTTCCCAGTCGATTTCAAGTGCATGCTCAATAGAACGTACAATATCTTTCATTAGAATGGGCTTTGTAATAAAATAATTGGCGCCAAGTGTCCGGCATTTTTCTATAATGCTGGGTTCATTTGAAGTAGAAAAAATTATAATCGGAATTTCTATTTTTTCTTCAGAATTCCTAAGCTCCGTCAAAACATCAAAGCCGTTTTTTCCGGGCATATTCAAATCTAAAAAAACAACGTGTGGCGTTGGCGGCGGATTATAAATCGCTGCCAGTAATTTTTCTCCTCCACTGTACGTCTTGAGCTGTATTTTCTTAGGCAAAGATTCTACCGCATCAGTAAAGATGCTCAAATCATCCTCGTCATCATCCGTATAGAATATAGTCAAATCTGTCATGTGTTTTGAAAAATGGTATTTAAGCATCAAATATAATTCAAATAAATATATTTAACAATTTGTTTTTAAATTCTGACAAAAAAAAGAATTGGAATCTCATAATTTATAAATAAAATTCTGTAACCAAAAAAAACACAAAAACCTCAACTTTATAATTATTAAACTCTTACATAAAATTGAATTCACAAAATGGATGTTTTATGCAGACTAATTAATTAACAAACTTAAAAAAAAAAGTTATGGGAGATCATAAAGACCTTACAGATGAACTTGCTGCAGACAAAATAAAAGATCTTGCAGAAGATATAAAAACATGTATGTTTTGTACTTATAAAGATATCAGACTGCAATCACGTCCAATGTCTGTTCAGAAAATTGATGAACTTGGACAACTTTGGTTTTTATCAGACCGAAACAGCAGCCAAAATGCAGAAATTACTCAAAATCCACAGGTGGAAATATTTTTTGCTGCACCACATGATAAGTTTTTAACCTTACACGGGAATGCAACTATACTTTACAAACGCGAAATAATAGAAGAATTATGGGATCCGATTGTAAAAGTCTGGATGCCAGGCGGAATAGACGACCCGAATTTGAGTGTTATTAAAGTGGTGCCGGAAGATGGTTACTACTGGAATAACAAACATGGAAAAGTTGTAGCAATTGCTAAAATGACAGCCGCATTTGTTAGTGGCAAAACAATGGATGATGGAATTGAAGGAAATTTGAAATTGTAAAACTTCCTGTGATGACATAAAAAAAGGCAAATACTGAAGAAAGTATTTGCCTTTTTTTATGTCGTCATTTTGACGAATGAGAAATGACAAACTATGTGTTTTCAATCTGCTTTTTTTTTTAAACTCCAATATTTTCTATTGTGTTTGTCATTTCGACGAAGGAGAAATCGCATCCAATATTCCATTTCACTGCGTGCTTTACTTGTGTGATTTGCTTCACCTATTCGCTATCGCTCGGGTCTTCTTCGCCGAAATGACAATATTACGTTTACTTTGTGGATTTCTGTGTAGAGATTTCTCCTCCGTCGTAAATGACAATATTACGTTTACTTTGTAGAGTTACGTGTCGAGATTTCTCCTTCGTCGAAATGACAATATTACAATGACACTATTGTGTGTGTTTTACCTTTTAAAACAATACAATTAAATCCCTTTAAACTCCAGGGCATTCAAAATTCCTTCTGTTCCTGCGGTATTATTAAAATAAATGAAAGTTTCTTTGGAAGCTTCTGAAACCTTATTTTTTATTTCAGCCTGTTTTTCTTTTGAATAACCGGAATAAAACAACTTTTTATCTCCGTGCAAACGAATATAAACAATTGGAAATCCCGTTACAATAGTATCCGGTAATCCCGGGTAACTGACACTGCAAAACGTAATTTTATTTTCTATAAAAGCATCCCAGACGCGTTGATTCCACCAGCTTTTATGTCTAAATTCAATTACATTCTGAAATTTTGTATCCAGTGATTTTATAATATTCTGAAGTTTCTCCTCAGTAAAATCATAACTTGGAGGAAACTGAAATAATATTGGACCCATTTTTTCCTTTAGACCATTTTCGCAAATAGCATAAAAATCAGAAAGAAGGGTTTCGCAATCTGTAAACTTTTTGATATGAGTAATTTCTTTTGGTGCTTTTACTGAAAAAAGAAAGTTTTCGGGAACTTTTTTATACCAATTTTCGAATATTTTAATTGTCGGGAATTTATAAAAAGTACCATTCATTTCATAAGTATCAAAATGCTGACAGTAATAAGCAAACCATTTTGAAGCCGGCAAATCTTCCGGGTAGAAAATCCCTTTCCAGTAGCGGTTGTTATAACTGGAACATCCTATTAAAAGCTGATTTTTCATTGATACAAATTTTGACAATTCGTGCAGAAAAAACTTCTTCGTTTTTTTACACCTGTATATTTCTTTATTAATGGAAGATTGCATCGCAGACAGGTACTTTTACTATGGGCAAGCCAGTGTTTTTTCAATTCAGAATTCTTTTTCCATTCTAAAAATTGAAAACTATAAATCGAAGATTCATCAATAAGTTCCTTTAGTTTTTGAGATGGGATTTTTCCAACCAAAGATTCCGGATGGATGTAACAGCGATATAAAACTTCATTTTTTATAATATTTCCAAGTCCGGAAAATATATCCTGATCGAGTAAGGCATCACAAATCTTTTGTTTTGGAATCTTGTCAAGACTTTGCTTTGCTTTTTCAGGATCCCATTTTTTATTCATTATATCACGGCTCCAGTCATAATGAAGATTAATATCGCCTTCGAGCATCTTAACAGAACAGGTATAAAAATTAAGTTCACCATTCGGAAAAACCATACCTAATTTTGGTATCGTTTCTTTTCTCTCGTTAATCCGATACGTACCGAACATCAGCAAATGTATTTTAACGGTAAAATCATCAAAACAAATCAGGAAGTGTTTTCCCCAGGTCTTAAAAGAGGTTATTGTTCTGCCTTCCAGCCTTTGGATATCGATAGCACTATTTCCGGAAGCAGAAATTACTTTCTGACCTGAAAATTGTTGTGTTTCTTCTTGAAGTATTTTTATTGAAGGACCTTCCGGCATAAAAATTCTGTTTTGTATTAGACTTTTACGAGTGATTTATAAAAGAGAAAGTGCGGTATAAAACAACACTTTCTCTTTTGGATAGAAAAGATTACTTTTCATCTTCTTCAGCAGCTTCAATATTAATGGCTGCTACTGCAACTTCTGTTAGTTTTTTATCAGCTCCTTTTTCTTCATCTAAAGTCTGCTCCAATAAAGTAGCCGCATCCGTAAGGCCAAGTGTCTCCGCAAATTGTCTTAGCGTTCCGTAAGTTGCAATTTCATAATGTTCGATTTTCTGAGCGGCCGCGATAATTCCGGCATCACGAACTACTCCCGGTTCTGTTTCTTCAAGGATTCCTTTACCTTCTTCAATCAGGCCTTCCATAGCATCACATTTTTTTGCGGTTGCTTTTTTACCTGTCAATTCAAAAACTTTTTCTAAACGGGTTACATGTTCTTCGGTCTCGGTCAGATGACTGTTTAAAGCATCTATCAATTCCGGGGAAGTAGCATTTTTTGCCATTAGCGGAATCGCTTTTGTCAAAGCTTTCTCTGCCCAGTAAATATCTTTTAATCCATCTTCAAATAGTTCTGTCAGCCCGGAAGCTGCATTTGACTTTGGTTTTGTTACACCCGCTTTTGTAGTTTGTTTTGGTGTGGTCTGTTTTTTACTTTTAGTTTCCATGATATAATTTGTTTACATAATTAATAATCGTAAAATTACATTCCCTGTAAACGAATTTGTTATACCATTTTTTACATAAATTACAATATAAACATCTGTAAATTATAGAATTAGCAATTAAAATTCTGTAAGAAAAAAGCAAGCATCACGTCTTAGATTTGTAATACAAACTATTAAAATCACAGATCATGGATACTACAGATAAAAAAATCAGACGCATTAATTTAAACAAGCAAAATGCTATTATGAACGACGTTCTGAAAGATTATAGAAATTATAATGACGTTAAAAATTATGGTCCTATTATAAATGGATATGATCCAAACAAATCAATTCCGGATCAGGAGCAAATCACTAATGACGAAGGTGATTACGATGAAATCGATGATTTGGATGATGATTTTCATGCTCCCGATGATATTGAACACGATGAAGATCAGGATGACTTAAACGACGAATTTGATAACCCGAAAGATGTTGACGATGACTTTACCGAAACAGATGAGGATCTTGAAGACATAGATCAGGACGAAGATGATGATTTGGAAGACGACCTGGAGGAAGATGAAATTGAAGAGGAAGATTCTAATGACACTTATCCGGATAATGACCCCAGAAAATTTTAGTCCTAATTAAGAAAACAAAAAATCCGTTACTCAATTGAGTAACGGATTTTTTGTTTTCTTATTCATTCAACCCGTTGGGTGTAATTAAAGAATAATATATTTTGACACGGATTTGACTGATTCGTTATCACGAAGACGCTGACAAAAACGGATTTTTTTTTTAGATTATATATTAAAATCAGTATAAATCTGCGTTTTTGCGGTAGCAAATGGGTGCCATCAGCGTTCTAAATTATATACGTTGCATTTTTAAAATAGAATTGCACCCAACGGGGTTCATTCAATAAAAATTAATCACCAATTTTTTCCAGAGGAGGAATATCATCCATTTTTTCCAAACGTTCTGCAAGACCGGATCTGGCTTCATTCAGTTCCTGCTCTGCTTTGCCTAATTCTTTGTACCATTCCTCTTTTCCGGTGGTTGAACTTTCTATCTTGCGCATGATTTCATAAATTTCGCCCTGCGCTTCCATTACAGCCAGTCTTTTATAATAAGTTAGACTTTCGGTCATGTGTGCAAGTGCAATCATGGCAGTCAGAAACGGATGGTTATTGGTTACATTGACATCCTTTATCCTTCCGTGTTCTAATTCAACTTTTAAGGCAAAAGCGAATTCTTCCATGTTAAATCTTTCATGTTTGCTTTTCGGATTTAAATAGGCCTTTATAGCGTCAACATTATTCATAGTCGACAGATCGACATCTGTTTCCATATTTTTATTTAAATCATTGTAAACAATAGCACCAATAGCTCTTGCTTCCTCAATTGTGGGGTCATTTTCAGGGTTTTCAAAATCCCTTACAGACCAATCCCAATTTTCCGGATGAACAGGTTTGATGTACTTTTCACAAAAATCGGTTACATCATTTTTTAAACTTACCATTTCATCGTCTCTTTTTATATATACATCCTGATAAGCGCCACTTTTAGTTCCCATAATTTTATAATTTTAGTTTAAATTAAAACGACACATCTACCAAAAGATATATGTGTCGCCTCTTTTCCCCAATCTGAATTCCTTATTATAGTATCAAAATTCCTGTTTTTTATACAAACGTATTAACTCAATACATTCAATTTTTACCTCTATCCATTTGAAAATTCCGGTTGAAAACTTCCTATTAATTCCGAAAAAACTACTTCAGAACGTGAAAAATACTTTTGATTGCTCCGGTTTTTACGGACTTTATCAAAATACTCATTGATTGAGCCATCTTCATAACCAGCAACAATTAAAGGATGTACATAATAATTCCGGCAGACACTTCTGGTATTTCCCAAAGCTTCGGCTGTACTGTCAATGGCAGTTACAATATTTTTTTTAATTTCTTTTTCTTCCTCAGCCATTCCGATATTCATTAAAGTTTCAAAAAATATCAAAGATGCCGCCCAGGTTCTAAAATCTTTGGCACTGAAATGTTGTCCCGAAATTTGATGCAGATACTCGTTTACCATATGACTGTCCAGCACTTTTCGCTCACCGTTTTCATCATAGTATTTAAAAACTTCCCAGCCCGGAATTTCTTCACATCGGCTGACCAATTTTATCAATTGTTTATTTCTGGTGGTAATACTATGCTGTTTTCCTTTTTTCCCGACAAACTCAAAACGAAGTGAATTACGGTCGATATTTATGTGTCTTTTTCGTAGAGTAGAAAGTCCGTAAGATTTGTTGTCTTTTGCATATTTTTCATTACCAATACGGATGTGCGTTTCCTCCATAAGTCGGATAACCAAAGCGATTACTTTGTTTTTATTCCATTCTTTCTGTTCCAGGTCCAAATCGACCTGCTTTCTGATTTTAGGAAGATATTTTCCGAATTCGGCTATCTTATAAAATTTCGTCTGATTTCGGATCAGATTCCATTTTGGATGGTATCTGTATTGTTTTCTGTTTTTATCGTCTGTTCCGACGGCCTGAAGATGACCATTCGATAAATCGGTAATTCTCACATTCTCCCAGGCTGGCGGAAGCACTAAACTACTAAAGCGCTTTAATTCACTCTTTCTTTTAACGCTTCTGCCATTCTTCTTGTAAACAAATTCCTCGCCTTCTCTACAACGCTGTATCGTAAGCTTGTGATCGTTTACATAAACTAAATCTAATTTTTCTAAAACCAATTGTGGTGCTTTAATTAATTGCTCCATTAGTTTTCCATGGGCGACTTTAGCATTCATATTATTTGTTGAATTTTAATTTTGTAATCTAATTGCTGCGTAATGATTTAATAAGACTCTTTTTTGACATATAAGAACGACCCGAAATCCCAACTTTTCTGGCTTGCTGGTACAACTCATCTTTTGTCCATTCTTCGTAAGCTTTTGCTTTTCCTCCTTTTACTCCCGAATCTGGAGTATTTGCAATGCGAGCTGATTTTTCCTTACTATATCCTTTTTCTAAAAGCGCTTCGTATTGCTCCTCGTTTTTAATTCCTGGATCTGGCATGACAATAAGTTTTAAGTGAATAATGATTTTAATGTATGGTTCTGTAAATTTCTTTATAAACGAGAATAATGTCGTTATAGAATTTTTGGTTAAGATTTCATAATTAACTCTAATCCAAATAGTTTACAGAAAACGAAACCATTTCTTTTATGTAATTTCTTATTCTGTATCTGTTTTATTATGGAAAACAGATACAGAATATTTCTCATATTAAAATCCTGTAACATTATTTGAAAATGCTGTAAAACATTCTTGGAGGTTCTGAATAATTTTACACTATAACATTTAAACATAAAATCATGAAAAAGTTATTACTGGCAGGAAAAGTTATTTTAGGAGCAGGACTAATCATTATATTCCTAAATTCCTGTAAAAATGAACCTAAACAAGAAGATCCAAAAGAGGTTGCAGAAGATACGAACGAAGCCAAATTTGACTCTATAGAAGATAAAAAAGACGATTCTGAATTTCTAGTAGATATCGCTGAAGTGAATTTAGCTGAAATCGAAATCGGAAAACTGGCTCAGACTAAAAGCACCAATACTGAGGTGAAAAAATTTGGTAAAATGCTTGTTGATGAGCACACCAAATCTGCTTCTGAAGTAAGTGCTTTGGCTAAAGCAAAAAATTTCACCCTTCCAACTTCTCTAACTGAAGAAGGACAGGAAGAATACAATAAACTAAACGAAAAATCAGGTGTTGATTTTGACAAAAAATTTGCTGATATGATGATCGATGGTCACGAAAAAGCAATTGATAAATTAAGAAAAGCTTCTGAGGATGCTAAAGATGATGATGTTAAACTTTGGGCTTCAAATAGTATCGCCGGTTTAACAGCACATTTAGAGCATGCCAAAATGCTTAAACAAGGTTTAGACAAAAAATAGAATTGGTATTGGTATTTTTTTTTGGGGAGCCCCTGGACAGTCAAATGTTCAGGGGTTTATTTTTTCTTGGAAACTTAAAAAAAATTAATAACTTTTCCCAAAACTATTGTATTCTTCTTCGGTTACGCTTTCTAACCAGATGCCTTTTCCTTTATCGATCTCTGTAATGATAGCAATATGCGAAAATCGGCTGAAAGGTGTTGCTCCGTACCAATGCTCCACACCCGGCAATACGGTAAGTACCTGCCCTTTATGAACCAATCTCATCCCTTTTCCTTTTTCCTGATAATAGCCAATTCCATCTGTCGCTATAAACAGCTGCAAACTTGAATTGATATGCCAGTTGCATCTCGAACCTGGTTCAAAAGCAACATCTTTGATCACTGTATTTTGGGGATGAATGTCGCTGGTCTGCTTTTTATATGAAACATCGCCCGTCATATACGAATTCGAAATTTTCCCTTCTTCAGTAACTGTGGTGTATTTTGTTGACATAAAGTTAGTTATTAATTAAGTTTAGTTTTCTATTTAAAAATTTATTGAGTATTGCCAATCCGCTTTAAAATATATAAAGCTTTGTTCTATTATCAGTACTGCAACTAAATCAAGCAAGAGTGTGCTTATGGAAGTTTATGTTTAGTCCGTTAAAAAATCTGATAATTGATTCCTTATTTCTGAGGGCAAATTTACAGCAGTAAATCCAATCAGAAATAATGAAATTCAAACAAAAAATTAAGAATATGAAACAATTTACATTCTTAACGACTTGGGAATCGTTCCTGTAAGCCTTTTGAAGTAATTATTAAAATAACTCGGATATTCAAATCCAAGCGAATATCCAATGTCTGCAATGCTCCAGTCCGTGTGCTGCAGTAATGCTTTTGCTTCGCTGATAATTCTTTCCGTAATGTGTGCTGTCGTAGATTTTCCCGTTATTTCTTTTACTGAACGATTCAGGTGATTTACGTGAACAGCCAGACTTTGTGCATAATCCTGAGGTGTTTTTAATACAAGAGGCTGATTTATAGTCTCAATTGGAAATTGTCTTTCCAAAAGTTCTAAAAATAAGGATGTTATTCTGGATGAAGCATTTTTGTGTTTAAAGAAATTTTCTGAAGGCTGCATCTTCATAGATTCATGAATAATCAGATTGAGATAGTTTCGGATCAAATCTTCTTTAAAAACATAATCTGTATCCTGCTCAACCATCATTTTTTCAAACAAAGAAGTTATAAACAGCTTCTGCTCAGCAGATAAATAAAATATTGGAGTTCCTCCTATTTTAAATAACGGACATTCATGAAGGCTTTCTGAACGATCATTTACTTTTAGGAATTCTTCGGTAAAAACACAGGCAAAACCATTAAAAGAAGGTGACAGCAATTCCCAGGAATACGGAATATGCGGATTTCCAAAAAATAAGGTAGTCCCGTCCGTTTCTATACCTCTGTCTGCATACTGAATAAGACTCTGCCCTGTACTAATGCTGATTTTATAAAAATCCCTGCGGTTATAAGTTGGGATTACAGTGCAATCAGTTCCAATTTGATACACTTTAAAACCTTTCAATCTTAAGTCGGAAGTATTAAAATCAATCTGTTCGGAAATAATGTGATCTTTCATGCAGCAAAGTTATGAAATTCAAACAAAGATTTACTTTTCAAAATGTTAAAGAATACAAACAGATACTTCCTGTTGCATAAATAATCTTTTATCTTTGTCCTATGAAGGATTTACTGCCCGTTATAGATTATATTTCCAGATATGTCGATCTGAGTGATGATGAAAAAAGTCATCTGGCCGGCTATTTGAAAATTACAAAGGTTAAAAAAAGACAATTTATTGTACAGCCCGGCTTTGTTTGCAAGCATAAGAGTTATGTCGTAAAAGGCGCATTCCGAGGTTATCTCGTAGATAATGAAGGCAAAGAACATACTTTATCTTTTGCAATAGAAGACTGGTGGATTTCTGATTACAGCAGTTTAATCTATCAGGAACCGGCAACTTTATTCGTAGAAGCGCTGGAAGATTCTATTCTCATACAGATTGCATACGAAGACGAACAAAAGTTTCTGGAAGAAATCCCAAAACTTGAAAAATTTGAACGCATCATTACCCAGCGTTCACTGGCCTTCCATCAAAAGAGACTCCTTTCTAATTTTACCAAAACGGCTGAAGAGCGTTACGATGAATTTATGAGCAAATATGCTGCAATTGCAAAGCGTGTCCCGCAATATGCACTGGCTTCCTATCTTGGTTTCAGTACCGAATATCTGAGTAAAATCCGAAACGGAAAAACTTCAAAAAGTTAATCCAGTTCAACCTTATTTCCTAAACCAGTTCATTTTTATTTTTCTTATTCTGTCCCAGATTTGCATCGTCAATACCGACAAATAATTTTAATTAAATAAAAATGAAAAAGGCAATTTATTCAAACAATACAGAACGCTTTTCTTTATTGCTTCTGTTCCTGATGCTCACAGCAACTTTTACAGCTGTTGCACAAAACAAAAATGAAAATAAGAAAGTTCAGGTTTACCATATCCGGAATTATTTTTCAGAAGCCTATCTTGTAAAAGGCAATTCTGATAAATTAGTCTTAATTGACACCGGAGTTCCGGTTGCAGGTTATCAGGACAGTCTGGTAAATTCAATTAAAAAATTGGGCTTTAAACCTGAAAATATTACTTTGGCAATCGTTACTCACGGTCACGGAGATCACGCAGGAAATGCCAGATTTCTGCAACAGACCTTCAAAATTAAGATTGCCGGTGGCAAAGCCGATTTGGAAAAATTTACCTCAGGCAAAACAGAATTACAAAAATCTGAAGACGTGAGTATCTGGGGAAACCGACTCCGCCCCTATTCTGATTTAAGTTATCCTTCATTTACTCCTGATGTTATTATTGAAAATACTGTCGATCTTGCCCAATATGGAGTAACAGGTAAAATCATTCCAATCAAAGGCGGACACACACCTGGAGACTTATTGATTCTTATTGGTGAAAATCTTTTTGTTGGAGACGCTTTTGTCGGAACATTTAAATCTCAGGGTGGCGGATTAGCTCCAGATGGTCATCATGTCAGAGAGCATTTCTTTCATGAAAACAAGCAACTGGCCGATCAGAATTTAAAAGTCATTGAAAAAATTGCTTTGGAAAATAACGTAAAAACTATTTATCCAACACATAACGGACCTGTATCTACTTATGAATTGACAAAATACATCAAAGAAGAACCTTTATTGAAACTTTTATCCCAACAGGAAAATGATGTATTGAGCG
Source organism: Flavobacterium sp. (assembly GCA_039933615.1). Classification (GTDB taxonomy): domain Bacteria; phylum Bacteroidota; class Bacteroidia; order Flavobacteriales; family Flavobacteriaceae; genus Flavobacterium. The sequence goes on from JBDTNT010000198.1 coordinate 33,667, forward strand.
ATATTGTTAAGGGAAAATCCGACGCTGCAAATCAGTATTTATCAGCCAATTTTGTATTACAGTCTGTAGATAACAATGATTATTCTAAAACAGATTTTATCGCAAAATACATTACAAATCCCAAAGATAAAATTGAATCTCTGACTGCAGAAGATTTCAGGATTGTATATTCTAATGAAAATACAGCGATCCTAACCCATATTGAATCCATTAAATCAGAAGGAAAAGAGGCTGAAAATATTGCTGTAACCGAAACTTACCTAAAAGAAAAAAACAGCTGGAAACTGGTTTATAAGAAAGGAGTTAAGTAGTTTTTTTAGTTTCAGGTTTCAGGTTATCCAACACGTAGAATTCGGCTTCGCTCAGCCTGACAGAAAAACAAATTTCATTGCAGCACAAAGGTTTTTCTTATAATGAATCCAGATTTAAAGCCCTGAAATTAATGGAAAACATCACCCTGAAGCAATCCTCACTCTTAAGCTACAGAGATGCTTTTTTTCTCGTAGGTTTGTTTTTGTCGTGACTTTACCCCTGCTTTTATTTGTGATGAACAAAACAAAGAAAAGAAAAGAAAAACAGATTTGATACTTTCAGATCATTAACTAAAAAAGAGCAACAAGATTTAGTATTGTTGCTCTTTTTAAAAACTATTTTTTACTAAAACTGATATTTAAAACTCCGGTCTTTAAATTCTTAGCCGAGGCAGTGAGGACAATGTCATTTCCGCTGCCGTCTGTCTGAAGAATTACCTGTGCATAACCGTTAAAAAGTTTTCGTTTCCAAGGTTCTGATGGGGTAATAATCTGAATAATCCCGGGATCGGTATTCATAACATCCCAATCATTTATTTTCTGAAGCGGTTTGGCAACAATATGAATTGTATTTTTTCCTTCTCTCAGAATATTGGTATTAAGTACATATTTATCCGGATCTTCTGCGCTCGCCGTAACTATATTTCCATTGACGAAAATGGTAGTTTCCAATCCTATTTTTTTGTAAAAGAAACTGACCGTATTTCCTCTTAGATTATTCTTCAGTTCAAACTGGCCGCGGTAAGCATACGATGGAGCCAGATTTTTATAATCCCTGTCTTTAAAAGCTTCTTTCCAGCCGTCTTCTGTATTTGCAGATAATTGTTTTGACACATCTGCCGTAGTGGCTTTTCTTTCCTGAAAATTGGTAATCGGAACTAAAGTGATTTCATCCAGAAATTTATCTTTTTCCAACGATGTCGGGTTTCCATTCCCTGCTCCGATTATTTTCCCGCCTTTAATATCAAATTTTATTTCGTCATTTACGTTAGGTACGTGAAGTCCTTTTTTGTCTGTAAGTTCTACCGTTACCACGGTAATATCTGCATTCGGAAGGATTTGTTTATGGGCTGTCAGTTTTATATTTTCTTCCAGATCCGTTGTTTTCTGAACATCTGAAAGTATTTTTTTTCCGTTTTTATAACCAACCGCTTCCAAAGTTCCTGCTTCATATTTTACCTTCCATTCTAAATGCCCCAAACGTTCCATTTTCTTTTTACCAAGGCTTTTTTTGTTTAGAAAAAGTTCGACTTCGTCACAATTCGAATACGCCCAGACATCAATTTCCTTACCTTCTCTTCCAGCCCAGTTCCAATGTGGCAACAGGTGCAAAACCGGTTCTTTTCCCCACCAGGATTTCAGGTAAAATACATTGTCTTTCGGGAAACCGCAAACATCCATCATTCCAAAATAAGAAGTAACCGACGGCCATCCATACGGAGTTGGTTCACCACGGTAATCGAAACCTGTCCAGATAAACATTCCTGCCAGATAAGGTCTTTCTGCGTAAAATTTCCAGCCCTCTTCAATACTGTAAAAAGACGGGCGCGGTTTTTTATCGTAGGCACTCTGATAGTGTTTTTTATCATCTGTAAAATAAACGCCGCGTGTAGCAAAAGTGGAACCTTCTTCTGTTCCCATTCCGGGTTGCTGTTTGAATTGATTTCGGTGTGCATCAATGTCTCCGTTTCCAAGATAGTTGTATCCCATAATTTCAACAACAGATGAAATTCCGCTTTTAAAACCGCTGCTAATTCCAACTGTTACAGGTCTTGTAGGGTCTATACTTTTGCTAAAACCCTGCATCACATTTGTAATACGCTCACCGGTACTGTTTCCTTCAATATTCCATTCTTCATTTCCAACCGACCAGCAAAAAACACTCGGATGATTGCGATTACGTTCGATCATTCGTTTTAAATCATTCAGATGATAATCGTTGATTCCCATCAAACGGGTTTCATCGATAACCAGCATTCCAAGTTTATCGCAGGCTTCAAGCAATTCCGGAGTTGGCGGATGATGGGAGCAACGGTAAGCATTTGACCCCATTTCTTTTAGTTTCTGAATTCTGAAATATTGCAACTCATCAGACAACGCAGTTCCAACGCCGGCATGATCCTGGTGATTATTTGTACCTTGGAGTTTGATGTTTTTTCCATTCAAAAAGAAACCTTTTTCGGCATCAAACCGAATCGTTCTGATTCCGAAAGAAGTTTCATAACTATCCAGAATCTTATCGTTTTGTCTGATCTGAGTTACCAGACGATACAGATTCGGCGCATCAATATCCCATAATAATGGATTTTTGACATTTATTTTTGAAATATATTTAGTTGTTTTATAAAAATCAGGTGCCGTGGAATTTTCAGAAACAGCGGCAATTTGATTTCCTGAAGCATCCAGGATATTTTGCACAATTTCAATCTGACCTTTATAATTTCCTTTGTTTTCAATGGTAACTTCGGCAGTGACTTCGGCAGTATCATTTTTAATTTCTGATGTTACATAAGTCCCGTTCTGAACAACATGCAACGGATTCGTCTTTTGCAGATAAACATGTCTGTAGATTCCGGCACCTTCATAAAACCAGCCTTCTTCCATCGAAGCATCGGCGCGAACGACGATCGTGTTTTGACCTCCGTAATTGATGTATGCCGTAACATCATATTCAAAACCATTGTACCCGCTTTCTTCTGTTCCAAGGAAATGACCGTTAAACCAAACTTTCGAATTCCTGAAAACACCATCAAATTTTAAAGAAATTACACGTCCCAAATCTGATTGTGGAATGCTGATTTTTTTTCGGTACCAGCCAATACTTTTTTCAGGAAAACCTTTTCCGGCTGTTTTAAATCCGTGGCTAAAACTAGCTTTTTCACTAAAAGACTGCTCCACTACCCAATCATGCGGAAGATCTAATTTTCTCCAGGCGCGGTCATCAAATCCCGGTGCAGCCGGTCCGTCACCGAATCCTGTTTTTGATAAATAGGAAAAATAACCCGTCGCATGTCCGAAATCCTTTTCTGTATCAAACAAATGCCCAAAAGAAAAACTCCAGCCTTTATCAATCAAAATCAAATCCCTTTCTGATTTATTTTGCCCAAAAGAATAAAGTGAGAATAAAAAAAAGTATAGCAGAATTCCCTGAGGAGAAATAGTTTTCATAAATATATAAAGTTAGCGGAATGTTTTCCTAACAGCGATAAAAATATTGCTTTTAAACCGATTAAAATAATAGTATTTAATCAAAATGTAATATTTTATATTTTTTGTCTCTGAAAATTAGGGCTTAAAAATTTAGAATGATTCTATTAACCCTTCTTTACCAAATCTTGTTCTTTTAACTTAATTTTACTTATAAAATTAACAAAACCATACGTATCATGAGTGTTATAAAAGATGAAAACACACTTCATAGCACCCTAAAAAGCATCGATCAGAAGATTAATACTCTTAATGATGAGAAGATAGTTGCTTTTTTTGAGTCGCTTGGCCTAACCGAAAGAGAAGATGTTCCCAAAGATTTCCTGAAATGGGAAACCATACTTATCATAGTTCCTAATCGTCATGTTTCTAACGAAATAAAACCATATAAGTACTCTATTTCAAGGCTTTTCTTTGTTACAAATCCATACGCAAATGAAATTCATCTGTTTGATTTTCACGAATGGAAAAATATTACACGGAGCAAAACACAATTTCAGATTAGGGAAATGCTGAGAACCAGTTTCGGAGGAGTCAAAAAAAATTCAGGTGATTCTGAATAAAGACAGAAACTCTAATAAAAAATTCCAAATTTCAATCTTACATTTTCAGATTGGAATTTGGATTTTTTTTATTGAATATTTTGAACTATTGTGGTGTAAGCAGGCTTTTTACCATTTCATTTAAAGCATTTCCATGTATGTTTTTTGCTAAAATGATTCCGTTTTTATCTAATAAAACATTAAACGGTAATTTCTGAATCATATAATCGCCGACTACGGGAGAACTCCAGTATTTAATATCACTCACCTGAGACCACGGCTGTTTCAGTTTTGCAACAGTAGCAACCCAGGCGGGTTTTTTGTTATCTAAAGAAACGCCATAAATTGAAAGTTTGTCCGGATAAGTGTTATATAATTTTAGTAATTCAGGCTGCTCTTTCAGACATGGTCCGCACCAGGTTGCCCAAAAGTCAACTAAAACCAGTGTCCCTCTTAAGGAGGAAAGCGCAATGGTATTTCCTTTAGTGTCGGGAAGATCGATTTCCGGAGCTATGTCTCCCACTTCAGTACCAACAACTTGTGCGTTGGCTGTGCATAAATTAAAAAACGTAAAAGCTAAAACAAAGTAGATTTTTTTCATAAGATTTAGATTTTTCAGATAAACTTGGGACTATCTTTTCTTCGGACAAATATAAGTACTCTATTCGTCCATCTTAAAATTATCCTAAAATATTTTTCTTTAAATTGGCATATCGGGAAAAGTCGATATATTTGCATCATGGAACAAATAGAAATCTTTAAAGCACTGTCCAATAAATCCAGATTACAAATGCTGGAATGGCTGAAAGAACCTGAAATAAGCTTCCCGGATCAACTCGCTGCAGGATTTGAACACGGGGTTTGTGTTGGGCAGATACAGGCCAAAGCAGGCTTAACGCAATCAACAGTTTCTGAATATTTGTCGATTTTACAACGTGCAGGATTTATAGAATCTACACGCGTTGGACAATGGACATACTACAAACGCAACGAAGGTGCCTTTGCAGCACTCAGTAAATTAATTGAATCAAATTTATAAATTACTATGAGTACAAATAGTTTATTTACACCATTTAACTTAAAAACGTTAAATCTTAAAAATAGAATCGTAATGGCGCCAATGACGCGCTCTTTTTCTCCAAACGGAATTCCAACAAATGATGTCGCTTCGTACTATCAGAAAAGAGCTGAAGGCGAAGTTGGATTAATCTTATCTGAAGGAACGGTAATCGACAGACCTTCTTCTTCTAATGACGCCAACGTACCACATTTTTATGGTGAAGAATCGTTGAAAGGATGGAAAAAAGTAATCGATGAAGTTCATGCTGCGGGAGGACAAATGGGTCCGCAAATCTGGCATATGGGAATTATGGACAACCACCATTCCGGATGGGTTCCGCCGGTTCCTTTTGAAGGACCTTCCGGATTAAACCGACCAGATTTTAGCAACGGAAATACCATGTCTGAAAAAGATATTGAAAACACAATCCTTGCTTTTGGAAAAGCTGCCGCTGATGCCAAAAGATTAGGTTTTGATACTATCGAAATTCACGGTGCACACGGTTATCTGATCGATCAGTTCTTTAGGGCAGAAACTAATTTACGTACAGATATTTATGGTGGGAAAACAGTACCGGAACGTAATCGTTTTGCGATTGAGGTAATCAAAGAAATCAGAAAACAAGTAGGTAATGATTTTGCTGTTATTATGAGATTTTCTCAATTTAAACCTTCTGACTACAATTATAAACTGGCTAAAAATCCACAGGAATTAGAAGCGTGGCTTAATCCCCTTGTTGATGCCGGTGTTGATATTTTACACTGTTCACAACGTCGTTTCTGGGAACCTGAATTCGGAGATTCTGATTTGAATTTTGCAGGGTGGGCTAAAAAAGTAACCGGAGCACCAACAATAACTGTTGGTTCTGTTGGTCTTTCCGGAGATTTTTTCGGTGCTTTTGCAGGAGAAAGTTCTCAGCCAACTTCATTAGAAGAATTAAACAGACGTTTCGACAGAGGTGATTTTGATTTGGTTGCCGTTGGAAGACCTCTTTTATCTGATCCGAATTGGGTTGCGAAAATCAAAGCCGGAAAAACAGATGAATTGAAAGGTTTTAGCAAAGAAGCTTTAGCAGAATTGGTTTTAGCATAATTTAATTTAACACATAAGAACATAGTTTTAAGATTAAAAATGACATTTCATTTTAAAGAAAATATAGGCTATGTGAAATAATCTGTTGTCTAAAAGTACTCTTTATACATAAAAAAAGGGATGAAACCGCAAAGTTTCATCCCTTTTCAATTATTTGCAACTAACAAAATCACAAATTAAATATTATGTTAGGAAGCAATTACACTTCGCTTCTGAAATTTTTTCTGCAGCCAGTTTCTAACGGGCTCATCGTATAATTTCAGACATAAATACGCCAGTACGATACTGGTAATCAAAACTCCAATGCCTAATAAATATCCGTCCTGTATGGAGACTTTATTATCTACAACCCAGGCAGTATACCAGTAAATAAGCGGATAATGCGTAATATAAATTGGATATGAAATATCTCCCAAAACCTTGCAGATTTTTAATGAGAACGGATTTTTTATTTCTCCTCCAGCTCCAATAGAAACGATTAACGGGAACAATAAAATAATACAAACGGATTCGTATATTCCGTTCATCCATAAACTGTTTTCGTCTCCAAATCTTGGTAAAGCCAAAATCACGGCAATCATTAAACTGCATACCCAAAAAGCCCCTTTAATATGAATTAGTTTTCCTAAACGAGAAAGCAAAATCCCTGCAAAAAACGGATATAGCAAACGGGTAAAACCAACATTCATTTGTTCCAGATTTAACGACCAGCCGCCAATGACATCCCCTTTTGGTCCAAAAACGGTGTAATTAATTACCATTCCTGCAAATAGTAAAACAAAAACAGAAAGCACTTTATTTGAAAATTTACGAAAAATCAGCGCGTACAGAATATTAGCGATATATTCAAAAAAAAGTGACCAGGCAGGACCATTTAAAGGATGCATTTCTCCCCATCCCCTTATTTCAGTTGATGGCGTTAATGGAATTAAGGTAAATCCGACAAACATGACCAAAATCAGTTTCCACACAGGCATGGTTGCAATTTGTGGAAATAAAATAGCAGAAGCCTGAAAATAATACAGCGCAGCTCCAATAATCATTCCCATGACAACCATAGGCTGTAGGCGAATCAATCGTCGTTTGTAAAATTCCCATTGTGTCATTTTCCCCCAGCGGTCGTCATAGGCATAAGCGACAACAAATCCTGACAAAAGAAAGAAGAAATCGACGGCCAGATAACCATGATTAATAATTTGTACAAAACGGTTTCCGCCTGAAAAAGTTTCAAAAATGTGAAAAGCAACTACTAAAATCGCAGCAACTCCACGTAAACCGTCCAGGATTTCATAATGTTTTTTTGGTTTGATATCTGATGAAATTGAACTCATAAAAATATTTTGGTGGTTAGGTTTTAATTATGAATTGTTTATTGTTAAAATTTAAGGTTACAATAATAATTTAACCCGTTGGGTGTAATTAAAAAATAATATATTTTGACGCGGATTTGACCGATTCGTT
>JBDTNT010000199.1:0-18538 GCA_039933615.1 Flavobacterium sp.
ACGTGTATTTCTTTTTTAATTTTCGCTTGTCTCTCAAAGCGGGTGCAAAACTACAAATCTTATTTAGATTTCCAAGCGTATTTATTGATTTTTTTTCAATATTTTTATTTCCATTACTTAACTTTCTGATAACACGAAATTTACAATTTAACTATTTTATACAAATTGAAGAATTTTCCTATACCTTAATTATATTATCATTTCAAAAGCTTATTTTTATGAAATTCTTATTTCATCCTATCCTTTTTATGTTAACTTTTCAGGATAGTCTATAAAAAGGAAGTGACTACTGAATCCCAAGAATGGTTTCTGAATTAATTAAAATTCGAACAGGTTATGCAAAAAAACTTTTTAAACTAAAAACCGGCCCTTAGTTTTCATGGCAGCATCGTGGCGCAGTAGGTTATATACATATTATGTATGATGTAATACTTCTTGCAGAAGATATAAAACAAAAAGGTCACAGCTGGGATAAGATACAAAGTAAGATTTGGGACCGTATGTACACATACCTCTATCAATGAGAATGCCGATGACTTGTTTGCAAAAAGTGGAGACTAGTTTTTATTAAACATACTTGTAAAAAAATGAGGTCAATTGTTTAGATTGGATCTCATTCTTTTTTTAAGTCTTTAATAACGTAAAAATAGAGTTGGAATATGGAAATAAGTTGAAATGTATTTCTCTTAACTTCCTTATCTTTTTTCAAATAATTCTTTTATGACCAGACAGAATCTAATTTAAGGTATAAGATTTTCTCTTTTTAATGCCATAAACAAATCGAAAAATGATTCACGGGTATCCTGATAAACGTTAAAACCCAGCTTACGGCTTTTTGTCATATCGGTCATAACTTCTATCGGACGGCCTAAATCAAGATCTGTATGCCAGGCTGAAGCAAGTTGATTGATATCACTTTCCATCAAATTATACTTCAGTGCGATTTCTTTCCAAAGAAGTCCGTCGTTCGAAATTTCATGCTCTAAGGGATGAATCTTACCATCAAATCCGATAGCTTCTATCTCAAACCAGTCAGCGATCTGCTTCCAGAGCCAGCTCCAGCGGAATACCTCTCCGTTGGTCACATTAAATGCCTGATTATTTCCGGCTTCTGATGTAGAGGCCCAAATTAATTGTGAGGCTAATACACGTGCATCGGTAACATCTGAAAGTCCATTCCATTGTGCTTCAGAACCGGGAAAATGAAATGGCCTGCCGGTTTCTTTACAAATGCTAGCATAAACAGCCAGAGTAGTTCCCATATTCATCATGTTCCCCACTGCCTTCCCGATTACAGTATGCGGCCTGTGAATACTCCAGGTAAATCCGTCACGCGCTGCGGCGGCAAAAACTTCATCTTCCTGCGCATAATAAAAGTTCTCGATATTTAATCTCGGATGTTCTTCCCTGACAGGCGTTTCAGGAAGGGTTCCCGTTTTTGTGTATGACTCGAAAGGCCCCAGATAATGCTTAAGCCCTGTGACCAAAGCAACATGCTGAACAGATTTTTTTTTCGAAAGTGTATGCAGTAAATTACGGACCATCAAGCTATTGACTTTTATATTTTCTGCTTCTGTATTCTGGCGCATCCATGTCGTAATAAATACATGAGTTGGATCGATATCAGCCAGAGCGGTTTCAAGGCTTTCTATATGTAATAAATCTGCCGCTACCGGAATCAGATTCTCAATATCTGTTTTAGGACTACGTGCCAGCCCATAAGCTTTCCATCCTTCGTTAATCAGTTTTTTAGCCAGACTGCTGCCTGTAATACCGCTTGCGCCAACCACTAATGCTATTTTTCTCATTGTATCTATATTCCTGATTTAATTATTATTGCTAAATTTCACTTCTTAATGCAAAATTCGGCAATGAAAAATTTCCTGCAAAGGACATACATCACAAAAAAAATGTGACACAAGTCACGCCAGACGACTCAGCGTTTCCCTGGAAATACCAAGGTAGGAAGCAATCAAAGCTTTAGGAAGACGTTTCTGAAGTGAAGGATACAAACTTATAAACTCCAGATATCTTTCTTCTGCGGGGAAACTCATCAGTGATAGTATACGGCGTTGAAGTGCAATATAGCCTGCTGTGGTTTTTTTCATGAAAAAAAACTCCATTTTTTTCAGGTCCTCACATAATTTTTCCCGGTTGGTTATAGAGATATAAAAAACGTCAGTATCTTCCAAACAGTCAATATTTAATGAAGCGATTGTCTTATTATGATACGCCTGAGGATCTGATATCCACCAGTCTTCCATCGCAAACTGAAGAATATGGCTTTTACCCGCATTATCAAGATAAAAGGATTTAAGCAATCCTTTTATTACAAAGTGATCATTAGGAGCATTATCGCCCGCCTGAACTACATACTGGTGTTTTTTATATGACCTAAAAGTAAAATGTGACAGCACAAATTGAAATTCATCATCGGTTAACTTTATGATTTTTTCGATTTGATTTCTAAGAAGTTCTTCCATATTTATTGGTTTAACAATAATCAAAGAAAACAAAAAATGAACTACTACACTATTCATTTTTTCAAAACTATAGTTTTACTTCTCTATAATTTAATAACACCCAATAGATTTGGTATTAATCATTAAAGGCTGCCCTGCCCGGACAGCCTTTTTTGCTTTTTATTATAGATTCTAAATTGCCATTCTCTGTACAAACCAGATTAAAATAAAGGTTATTTTTTATTTTTCAAAAATCACCTTCACTAATTGTTTTTGACTGTTTTTACTTATTTCAACAAAGTAAATCCCATTGGTTATTCCAGATACATTTATTTCATTAAATAAATCCGGAGTATTTTTTCTAAACACGATTTGGCCTAACGAATTACAGATTGTTACATAAGCACTTGTATCAATATCATCATAAACAATATTTAATATCCCTTTAGATGGATTCGGATAGATAGTGGAATTGAGTTTTACATTATAATTGATTCCTAGTGTGGTATTAAATTCGTTGGCCCCTTTATCTATAGTGGTGTTTATAATTCTATTATTTCCATAATAATCCAATTCACCGGAAGCTATTACACTTCCGGGTTTTCCTGTGTTAATACATGTACTGCCTGCTGCCAATCTTAAATCCGGGGCTGTAAGCAGTATTGAATTCAAATTTGGATTACCATAAGCAGAATTACTGTCTTGGTTTGTACCTGTTTTATAGCTGGCAAATGTTGAGTAGGAAGTTCCTCTCCAATTTACTGTAATCACATTTGAATTATTATTGGGAGAAAACCAGCTGTTATAATTAAAAGTATTGTTGTTTTGAGGCGTAATATTTTCAACCGACAGGAATACATTTTGATCATTTGTATAAAAAATATTATTTTCAAAAGTACAACCGGAAGCCTTTGTGATTGTTACTTCACCAGTTCCATCATTTAGGGAATTGTTCTTCAAAAAAGTATTGTTCCTTATGCTGCAATTAATAACCTGTCCGGTAGTTTCTGTATTATAACCTCCTATTGAAAGTCCTGCCTGCTTATTGTTGTAGATAAGATTATTTTTTACTGTTATTAGTTGTACAATTCCGTCTAATTCGGCACCGATTTCTATTCCCCAGCCGTTTTGATAACACTTATTTCTTTCAACCGTAATATTCTTCGCGCCATCAATATAGATTCCTGCTGACGTTGCATACGCAGACACATTGTTATAACATATATTGTTTGTTACAATTCCATTTCTTGCTTCGTCTATTGCTGCAGGTGAAGCAGTTCCCTCATGTCCTATTATATCAATCCCAATATTGGTATTATCGTGAACAATACAGTTTTTGACCGTAAATCCATCAATGTTCCCATTTATGGCCAGTGCTTCACTAAATCCTAAGATATTATTCGATACTTCACAATTGTCCAGGGTAAGATTTTTGATTCCACCATTGCGTCCATAAGCAATAAATCCTTGTGCGTTTTTGGTTTCATTGGGTACTGTACTGGCATTAGTTGTCCAATTAATATTTTTTATTTTAATATTTGTAAATGTTAAATCAGTTGAAGTAGTATTCCCTGTTGTCTCTACTAAAATACCCTGGGCTTCATTTATTGTTTTATTTTGAATTGTCAGGTTTTCAAATTTCAAATAGTTCTTATTTCTTACTGTTAATAAGGTTGAGCCTGAAGTAGAAGTTCCGTCAATGATTACAACATCATTTAAATAATTCCTGAAAACAATATAATTACCAGTTGTACCGCTGACATTGACAATTACATTTTCATTATAGGTATTGCCCTTTATATTAACAATACTGTTAGGTGTGGCAGAATTGGCCGCTTTCTGAATGGTTTTCCATGGCGTGGCAGCACTACCATTATTTAAATCATTGCCCACAGCTTTATCTACATAAAAGCTGGTTTGTGAAAAACAAGTCGAAAAAAATAATAACAATACGATTTGCACTGTAGTTTTCATATTAAGGTTTGTTTGTTAATTAAAAATATTAAGGGTCGTTTTTGAATTGAAAAATGCTCCTCCTGTCCATTGTCAGGATAACATAAAAAGCCCCTGTGCTTATATAACAGGAGCTTTAAACTTAACTACAAAATAAAACTAATTATAAATTCATTCAAAGAAGTTTTTCTTATTTTGAAAATTCTACTTTTTTAAGTTTTTGCCAGCCTCCACGCGTAAAATCAGGTATTTCTACCGGAGCCGAATTATGATCCAAAGAAATTTCAGTCAAAGGGCTCAAACAAGACCATTCCGCCAGATCATAAACATCCATGTCTAATGGAAGTCCCTGCTGCAGGCAATGAAACATACGATAATCCATTATAAAATCCATACCACCGTGGCCACCCACTTTTTTGGCCATTTCTTCTATGTCCTTCACAATTGGATTTTTATATTTTTCCATTAATGCTTTTTTTACTTCTTCAGAAACATATTCTTCTGCGTTTAAGTTTTGGTAATTTTTAGAAATTTCACCTCCAACTTCTTTAGCATCTACAGCATAACCTTCATTAGGGTATTTATTTGCAAATCCTTTTGTTCCCGATATCTGATACATTCTGCTGTAAGGCCTTGGACTTGTCACATCATGTTGAATCTGGATTGTTTTACCCAATTCTGTACGTATCATTGTCATAGTATGATCACCATTTCTGAAATCTGTTACCACTTCACCGGTTTTTTCCTTAATATAAGCCGGGTTTCCTACTGCTTTTGTATCCATAGAAACCAGGAAATTCATTTTATCTCCTCTGTGTATGTTCAAAGCCAGACAGGCTGGCCCCATACCGTGTGTTGGATAAATATCTCCTCGGTGTTTTCTGTTGTAATCCATACGCCAGTTGTTCCAATATTCACTCCAATACGGCTGTAGACCATGAATATATGAACCTTCAGCATGCAGAATCTCTCCAAAAACACCTTGTTGCGCCATATTTAAAGTTGTCAATTCAAAGAAATCATACACACAATTTTCGAGCATCATACAATGCTTCCGTGTTTTTTCAGAAGTATCGATAATCTCCCATATTTCTTTCATTGTCAAAGCTCCCGGAACTTCTACCGCAACATGTTTTCCATCTTTCATGGCCTGGACAGCAATGCTTGCATGATGTTTCCAATCGGTAACAATATATACAAGATCTACATTTTTAAGTGCTGTTACTTTTTTCCATGAATCTTCACCAAAAAAAACCTCAGCTTTAGGAAATCCATGTTTTACTAATGTATCATTGGCTGCTTTGGTCCTGTCTTCCATCATATCACATAGCGCAACAATTTCTACTCCGGGAATATGAGTAATACGTTCTACCGCACCGGTACCGCGCATTCCTAAACCAATAATAGCCACATGAACAATAGGAATTGCAGGTGTTGCCAAACGTAAAACATCAGTTTGGCCTTTGTCCCTTTTAGGTGCTTTTGTTTTTATAATTTGTGCAGATGAATCACAAATTCTCAATAGCAAAAAAGCTATCAGTAAAAATTTTAAACTTGAACTTTTCATTTTCTTTTTATTTAATGATATAATTTATTGAGGTGAGTTACTCGTATTTTTTGTTTGATTAAACTTTTATATAAGTCTTATTTTTATGCATGTACCAAAGTATGAAATAAAGAATTCCGAAGCCTGCTAAATCACAAAATGCATCGTAATATGCTCCGGTAAATTGCTCAAAACCGTAGAAAACCTGTTTGGCAATCAGAGAAAAATTTAAAACATGCGAACCAACATAAGCGGCAATAGCATTTAGACCAATCACCCTGAACGGATATGCCCATTTTGTATATCCTTTTACATCAACAAGCCAATAAAATAAAGCTAATAAAACAAAACTAATTCCGGATGAGAATATTACAAAAGAACTCGTCCATATTTTTTTGATAATGGGATGCCACATTCCAATAATCAAGGATACAGCTATTCCGGTTACACCAATTAAAGCAAGGTATAAGGCAATTTTTTTTCTTGGGTGCAAAGACAAAAGCAATTCTCCCGCAAACAATCCCGACATTGTTGTAGCCGTAAATCCTAAACTGGTCAGCAACCACGAATATTGTGTCTGATCATAAAATCGGCCAAAAACGTGCTGGTCGATATAGATCGGAAGATTTTTGTTCGGTAATAATTCAAAACTATGTCCGAAGAAACTCGGAACAGACAACAAAACGGCATATAAAACAAGACAGGATACAAAGAATATATATCTTCCCTTTTTTGATATATTAAGATAAGCGATGCAGGTAAATAAATAGCCGACAGCAATGGCCTGAAGTGTATTACTGAATATTTGAAATTTTGAAAGATCCAGAAACAGCAAATTTCCCTGAACGATCCATCCTAAAATAAACAGAATTACAAATCTTCTTAATATATGGGCATATACTTTACGTTCTGATCCGGATTCGGTACTTCTTTTTCCTAATGAAAACGGAATAACAACACCAACCACAAACAGAAACAAAGGCATGATAACATCATATAAATGAAAACCTATCCATTCCGGATGTTCAAACTGATCCGCCAAAGTCTTTGTGAAATTGGTTTTGGCAGCCGTATTTAAGTTGTAAAAAAAACGATCTGCTACGATTATCATTAATAAATCAAATCCCCGTAGAACATCTACAGACATCAATCGGTTATTGGGTATGATTTTATTCATTTTTGATCTTTATTTCTAATTGAATTCTTATGAAGTAATCCTCACTATCTAAAATACCAAGGATTACTTTTAACTATATAAACTCGATAGCTCATGCCATTAGATTTAAAAATTATGTCTTCAAAAAACGAACAATCTAATGGCAATTTTGACAGGCTATCGATGACAAACTACAATTTTACAGTAGCAAACTTAGGTCCTTCCGGAAAATTTCCAATTGCGCTATATCCAGAATCCATTTCTGTAAATCCCATACCTATAGTACTTCCTAAATTTCCTAATATTGATTTTGGAATACTAAATTCTATAGCATTTGTTGTATCATTAACGCTTACCACTACCGAGGCTTTCAGGTTGCTTGCTGCACCTGCAAATTTTGTCCATCCCCAGGCTCCGTTAGTACCTGAATAATTATAAAAATCTCCCCATCCACCAGTTGCAATGGGACCTTCAAATAAAAACTCTGCTCCAGAACCTTCTTTCCAGTACATAGGGTGCAAGAATGACGTTTGGGTATCACCATCTGTATTGATAAACATGTCTACCAATTCTAATGTCATTTTTTTATTTCCTTCCAAATAAATATTCACATTTGATCCGCCTGTCCACATTTTAATTTTTTGGATGGTACCATTTTCTGAAGTATTTTCATCTGTTACCGCTACATCATCCCAGTCTTCAAATTTTCCGTCGATTTTAATATCAATTATGATAATTTCCGGAGCTGTTATGGTTTTTGTAATAAATGATTCTTCGCCCTGATCATTAGTAACGGTCAGTGAAACCCTGATTTCTCCACCTATCTTATACGTATAAACCGGATTTTTTTCGTTTGAAATATAATCCAGATCTCCGAAATCCCATCTGTATTTCGTACCCTTTTCAGAAAGGTTGGTAAAGGTAAAAACACTTCCGTCATTGGTAAATGAAAAGTCTGCAACAGGTTTTGTAGCGGAATCGGAAGAGGCACTATCGCCCGAACAAGCTGAAAGCAGCAAAAAGGCCATCAGTATTATTAGGTATTTGGTTAAATTATTATTTTTCATGGTTTTGAGTTTAAATATTTATATAACTATTTAATGGTAACCTTTTGTGATAATTTATTGAATCCTGTTGCTGCTTCCCACAGTCCGGTATTCGCAAGACGAATACAATAGTCCGGTTTATCTGTTAATTTTGAAGAAGCATCCTCCATTTTTAAAAGCAGTTCATAAGTTCCTGCAGGGATTTCTGATAAAGTCACAGCTTCTTTCAATTCGAAAGACACTCTTGGCACCACTTTCCTAACATCGAAACTTAGTTTTTTCTTGTACACTGTTCCGCTTGCAGTAGATCTGAAAATCAGATAAGTATTCTTAGGATTGTATACGGGAGCGAAACCTGAGTTATTGAGCAAGGCATTAATTTCGAGACTGCCATTCAATGCAGCTTCTTTTGCAATGCTCGAGGAAGCCAATGCCAGTCTGTAACCCAGCTTTCTTTCAAAATCAGTAAAACAGTTATTGTTTCTCCATTCCTGCAATACAGGTCCGTAAAAATCCAGGTTCAAGTAGGTCCATTTTAGCATTGTCATTTCTTTTTCTGCAATACTGCAGCTTGCAATGGGCACGTCTGCCGGTGGACATGTTTCGCCTCCCGTTGGGACAAAAAGGGCTTCATTACTGATATACGTTTTATCGGCAGTAACATTTATATAGGTACCGTAGTCATCAACACTTGCCAGAAAGCAATCATTATGAAAACCCAATCGTGCCGTATTTGAATTACCGTATCCTACCGTACCATCAATGGCGGTTGAACTGCCAACAAAATCCTGTTTGATTTTTGGAGTCCTTACCTGAATTTTAAGCTCTTTTGGGAATGATGCTAAAAGTTTATCCAATATCAGTTTTTTATTCGCTGCTGTGGTAAGATTGTTCGTGGTATAATACCATTCTCCCCAGGCTCCGACAAAACCTGCCTGAACAAAAGCAATAACATCTTTATTTTCTTCTAAAATAGGTTTTAGCTGATCCAGATGACCTGAAATAACTGCTACAGAAGCATCGGTTCCGTCCTGTGCATCGGTATAGGCAAAACGCAAAACACATTTTAAACCCGATTCTCTCAAACGCGTAAAATCGGTTTTAATAAGATCCAGTTGTGCCTGACTTAAAGATGTTGTTTTAAATTTTTCCAGATAATACAAGCGCAAAACAAGGCTTACATTTTCCTTTTTTAAATTATTTAAAGATGCTGAAGTCATAGCTGTACCTTCAGAATTAACCTGCCACGTATGCATAAATCCACGTTCGGGATTGCTGAATACATCATTTGACAATGCATAAGTAACTTTTTCAATTCCCGCAACTTCTTCCTCTTTGTTGCTCCCGCTATCGCTTTGACAGCTTGAGGCAATATTCAGGAAGAGGCAAAATAGTAGTACTAATTGTTTCATTTTTTTATCATTAAATTATCTGATTGTTTTTTTCATTCACACTAAGTGATATCTTTCTTAATCACGAATTAATTATATCCCGGATTTTGTATAAACTTACCTTTACCTTCACTTATTCTTTCTAATGAAAAAGGCATTAAAGCTTTGTAGGGAGCACTCTGGCTTGCTGAACCATTCAATTGAAGAGCGTGTTCCGTATATTTTCCGTGTCTGATTAAATCCGAACGGTATTGTCCGTTTTCACACCAATATTCATGGGATCTTTCCAATAGAATCAATTCATTAAATTTAGCCAATGTAGCATAAGTGCTCAATTGTGCATCACTGATTTTGGCTCTTCTTCTAACGATGTTTATCAAGTCTATAGCCTCTTGGGTAGGTGTACCGGTTTTGTTTGCCAGTGCTTCCGCTTTTGATAATAGTACATCAGCATAGCGATACAGTACAATATCTACTGTTGTTAATGCGGTTGTTCGCGCTGCATCAGGATCAATTTTCAAAGGAATTGGTCCCAACTGCATGTAATTTGCCGGATTTTGTCTGTTGTAAGTAATGCCATCGGTACCTTTGTACTCTGCAATAAGTGCTGTTTTGCGAATATCTGTAGCCTCAAAAGAATCATAGAATTTCCATGAACTCTGAATTGTTCCGTATCCTCCTTTTACTGGAAAATTATTCGGCAGACACATCAGCTGCCATTGGTTTTCACTGGTTCCTGCATAATCTGCCGGAACTGAAAATATTATCTCCTTACTGTTCACCGGTGCATTTACACTCCATAATCCAACATAGTTTTCTTCCAGACTGTAATGATTCATTGCAATGATAGCATTGGCCTGTTCCTCAACATCTGCCCATCTTTTTTCATGCAGGTACAATCTTATCAATATCATTCTTGCCATACCCTGGCTCAATCTTCCGTAAGGGGTTTGAGAGGGAAGTTTCAAATCTAAGGCAGCATTCTTAAGGTCATTTTCAATAAAACTTACCATCTCTGCGTTTGAAAGTCTGGCCAGAGGTTCCTCCTGAAGCGGATTTTGAAGTACTTTTAAAGGAGCTACAACGATTGGACCATACAAATCGAAAAGTTCATAAGCTAAAAATCCTCTGGCGCATTTAATTTCAGCAATGGCTTGTTTTTTTATCAGCTCATTCACACTCGATTTCTCTATCCTGTCAATGTTTAAAGTCATGCTGCTTATTTTATTGTAAAATTCGTCATAAAAACGGGTAACGGCAGTAGAGCTGGCTTTGTAACTGTGCAATGACGATTCCTGCTGAACCCCGTAAGGTCCCTGAAGAATTTCGGTAGTGGCATCAAGGATAAACATCAAACCATTTTCTGATGTTGAATGAATTCCGTTTCCATAAGAACCTCTGAGCGGATAGTAGGCAGAAGCTACTATCGCCTGAATATCTGCCTCTGATTTAGGAAAGATACCCGGGTTGATTTCATCATAATTGATGGACTCTAAATCCTTAGTGCATCCTGAGAATATCAGTAATACTAAAACTAGTGTATAATTTTTTAAATTTTTCATGTCTTTTTAATTAGAATTTAAGGTCAACTCCTACAGTAAAAGTTTTAATATTTGGATATGCTGCTGCATAACCATCCGTTTCAGGATCCACTCCATCATATTTTGTTATCACAAAAAGATTCTGCCCGTCCACTCTAACGGCAGCTCCCTGCATGTATTTTCCAAACCATCTTTTTGGAAGGTTATAGCTAAGTGAAACACTTTGTAAACGAATAAAAGAAGCTTCCTGCATAAAGAAATCACCAGATCCATATTGTGTATAACCAAAATGTGAAGCCGGACGCGTGTTTGTCGGATTAGTGGGTGTCCATCTGTTGAATACATTTGTTGTTGCATTGTGTCCGTTTTGTACTACTCCAATAGCAGTTACCCCATATGTGAAATCAGTACGATCGATAATTTCTCTCCCGAACATTCCATTAAATTGAAAATTCAATTGAAAATTATTCCAGATTATGGTATTGCCTAAACCTGCCACAAAATCAGGATCAGAAGATCCAAGTAAAACGGTATCAGCATCATCAATTTTCCCATCTGCTGCACCCGTTCTTAAAAATATCCCGTTAGCATCTGTCATAGGATTTCCGGCAGCGTCTCTTTTATATCCGTTGACATCTTTTATTTTTATCTGACCCGGATACAAATCCGGCTGTGCCGGAACCACTTCGCCAATCTGCATAATTCCGTCTGCAATTTGACTGTATTGCGCACGTAACGGATCATCGTAACTCTCATAAACTCTTGGTTTCCAGTCCGGGGCTCTTTCTTTCCAGTTGGTTTTATAGGTGGAATATGTAAATGTGCTTCTCCACTTAAAATTAGGATTGTCAATATTGACTGTATTCAATGTAACTTCTATACCTTTGCTTTGTGTACTTCCAATATTAGCATATACTTTAGCAATTTCATTATAACTGTTGATCGGTTTTTCACTTAACAAATCTGAGATAACCCTGTCATACAATTCAACTGATCCGGAAATTCTTCTTTTTAAGATTTCGAAATCAATACCAAGGTTTTTTTCTGTAGTGGTTTCCCATTTCAAATCCGGATTTTCTAACCTTGAAGGAAATACGCCTATCAAGATTGACTCGTCAGGATTTAAATAGGCAGGTTGTGCGTAATAGGCTCCATGGGCACTTACCGGAATATCTGCATTACCGGTCTGACCGTATCCAAATCTTAATTTCAGTTGCGATACAGATTCGCTAAGAGCACTCATAAAGGATTCCTGAGCCACATCCCAACCTACTGCAATCGATGGAAAAAGTCCATATTGATTATTTCCAATAAATCGACTTGAGCCTTCTCGGCGTATAGTAGTAGTCAACATATATTTATCTTTGTATGCATAATTAAGTCTTGAAAAAACGGACTGATAATTGGTTTCATATTTAGAAGATCCTGTTACTTTTGTTCCGGCTCCGGCATTCATATTATTCCATAAAAAAGAATCTGTAATAAAATTACTATTCCCAATAGATCCTCTTTCTGTTCTGTAGGTTTGCTGAGAATAACCTAGCAATAAACCAAAAGTATTATCTTCCTGTAATTTTGTGGTATAGTTTAATGTAACATCAAATAAATCATCATCTTTCTTTTCCGTATTAATGGAGGCTCTCCCATTTTCCATAGCCCCATATAGCGTAGTTCTTGGTAAATAAGTATTTCGGGCTGAATTTCCCTGATCAAAACCTGCCTGAAATCTAGCCGTTAATCCTCTAAAAGGTTTTATCTCTGCATAAAAATTAGTAAGGGTTCTGTCCACAATTCCTTCATCAGAGATCGTAAGCAAAGAATATGGATTTGGCTCCAAGGCATTGTCCGGGTTTATTGGATAATTTCCAAACTCATCGACAGCCGCAATAATAGGGCTTTGCTGAATTGCTGATCTAATAATCCCAGACTTCTCATATTGGGACACTTCCTGTCCGGTAGCAGGATCAAATTGTCCGCCTAATTGAGAATTTTGATTGTTAATTCTGCTTTTGGTCATGTTCATACCAAAAGTAACATAGTCCGTTAATGCCTGATCGATACTAAAATGTAGTGAACTTCTTTTTAGTCCTGAATTTTTGATAATTCCTTCCTGGTCAAATAAATTTCCGGACAAAAAATATTTCGTTGTCTTTGTTCCTCCTCTTAGTGACAGGTTATGCTGCTGAACCATTCCGTCTCTTGTAACCAGTGACAGCCAATCTGTTCCTTTTCCGGCATTTCTAATTTGTTCATCCGAGTAAAATCTTTTAAACGGAATTCCGTTAACCGGGCTTGCATTCGCTTCCGCTTCTGTTTTTGGAGAATAAGGGAACACTTTATTTTGAAAATCCCAATTTTCCTTTGCTGCATCATTACGAAGCTGCATCCATTCACTTAAATTTAAAACATCATAATTATTATTGTAAGCCTGGTAGGAATAGGAACCGGAGTAATCTACTCTTACATCACCTTCTTTACCTTTTTTGGTAGTAATCAAAATTACACCGTTTGCTGCCCTGGCCCCATAAATTGCAGTCGAACTTGCATCCTTTAATACTTCAATAGATTCGATATCATTTGGGTTGAATGAATTTAAAACTCCTTGCGTACCGCCATCGTAACGGTTTCCTGAAGAGGGCTGGTCCAGATCTGTAATGGGAAATCCATCTACAACAATTAAAGGCTTATTACTTGCATTATTAGAACCTGCCCCACGAATCTGAATATTGAATCCTCCTCCTGGTTGTGCACTATTCTGTGCAATCTGCAAACCGGCAACTTTTCCCTGAAGTGCCGTTAAGACTGAAGGTGCAGAAGATAAAGTCAGTGTTTCCCCTTTTACAGAAGAAATAGCTCCTAATACATTCTTTTTCTTTTGAGTTCCATACCCTACAATTACAACCTCATTCAGACTTTTTGAGACTGGGACCATCGAAACTGCAAAATCTGTTTTACCCCCCAAAGTAATTTCTTTGTTCTCGTATCCGACGTAAGAAAATAATAACGTTTCTGTTCCTGACGGTACTACTATTGTAAAGGATCCGTCAAAATCTGATGTTGTACCTCTTGCTGATCCTTTTGGCAGAATGGTAACCCCAATCATAGGCTGTCCCAATTCATCTCTTATGACACCTTTTATAGTAATATCAGCTTCTGTGTTGTTGTCTAAAATTTCTGATTTTTTGCCACTATCTGAAGTAGAGGCTGCATTTACCTTAAAAACTGCTACCATCACAAACAGGACAGTAATAATTGTTTTTAAATTAAATTTTAATTTTTGATAGTTACCATACAGTAACTTGTTACTTTTTTTCATATTCTGGTTAGTTAATGGTTAATGTAAAAAGCATGCTTTGAATGAGAAGAAAATGGTTAAGCTTTTATCAAATACAAAGCGAAATGGTTTGTTGTTTTTATGTTCTTGTGAGTTTCATGTTTTTTTTGGTTTTGGTTTTTGTCTGGTTATTTTTTTTAATTCAAATTCTTTTGTTTTAAACTTATTTCTTACTTCATAATCAGTGATTTAATTACTGCATTTTTTACTTGATTCCTTTATTTTTAAATCCACTTTTTAACTTATTATTGGCTAAACTAAATAATATTTTTTAATAAACACTAGTAAAACCAAAAAAATGTGTTCGTGCACATTAAAAAAGTGTTTTCGAGCACATTTTTTAAAAGAAATATTATTAAATTCTTACTCTTTTACCAAATAAGATTAAAAGGAATCCAAATAATTATCAATAAAAAATAATTATCTCTTATAAACTACACTATACTTTTTGATATTCATTTAATTGAAAACACAGCAGAATTGATCAATTATCCGCTAAAAATGACTTATCAGGCTCTATTTTAAAACAAAAACATAATCCCCTATAATTCAAAACATCGAACTAAATACATCCTTAATTGGTATCTGCTGCAACAATTGAAACTCCCGAAAAGTCAAATTTGGTTTTAACAATAATATTCGTAAAAAGTACTGGATTTTATTTCTGGATTACAACATTCCCAATGTTTCAAAAGCATAATTCTGATCTGTTTTTTTAGCTGTTGAAGAGGGTATGTTTTCGCAAGACATTTTCATTCCAGATTCAAGAATAAGTGGATGCAGATTTATCTTTTTGAAAAGTCTGAAAAGCATTGTTTTTTAATTGATTTTCTCAAAATAAGGAAGCTCATTTAAGTCAACATCAATTTCAATCGTTTTAGGTCCTTTGATGCTTTTCCCGTCAAAGCTTTTCCATTTTCCATCTGGCAGGATTACTTTTCTTTTTACTGCTCCTTTTATCAGTACAGGAGCCACAAGTATTTTATCTCCTAGTAAAAATTCATCCGTAATACCGGCATATCCTTTGTTCGGATAATTGAATTCTAATGATTTCATTATCGGCTCTCCGGTTTTTGATGCTTTTACAGCCAATTGCAAAATATAGTCCTTGTATTTCTCCCGAATCTGAACCGCACTTTTTACCGCTTCATAATGCGTTTTGTCCAAAACTCTCCACGGGGCAACCGAAAACTGCATCATTGGCATCAGTGCGTGGCATTGCGCCGAACGCACAATTAATTCCTGATCTAATTTGTCCTGATTTAAAAATGCTGTAAACTGACCGCCACCAATCATATCCGGGCACGAAAAATAATAGCCCATTAATCCGGTAGTCAGCATATTCGGAATTAGCAATTGCAGGTCTTCAAAAGTGTGGTCTTTATCACGCAGGCGCTGTACTAAAGGCTGACCTCCCATTTTCCACATTGCCCTGTATTCGTTAAGCGGATAATCGAGTGCAATTTTACCATAAGCTTCGGAATGCTCAGCCGGCGTAGCATTGGGTTTAAAAGAATTAATTTCAGCATAATATTCAAAATCACCCGCATCAAATTTAAAACCGTCAACGCCGTATTTTGATGTCAATTTATTGAGTTCTGATTTAAACCAATTTACGGCTTCCGGATTGGTAAAATCCAGTAAGGCACTGGCTCCATTCCACCATTGTACAATTGCAGGATTTCCTTTTTTATCTGTAACAAAATATTTTTTACTCATTAAATCCCTGTATGTATCCGAATCCGGGCTCACAAACGGACAAACCCATAACATTACTTTAAACCCAAGTGTATGCAAAGAATCAACCATTACTTTCGGGTCGGAAAATCTGCCTTGATGAAAATTCCATTTACCATAATCTTCCTGCCAGTTATCATCGATCATCAATACTCCTGATGGCAAGCCATTTGCCACAATATTCTTGGCATACGTCATAATATCTTTTTGATTTTGATTGTAAATCAATTCAATCCAGGTATTGTATTGCGGATTGGTAAAAAGAAGGGGATCCGGCATTTTTCCAGAAGGGGGAAAATAGGTTTTGCTGGCATAATTGTAAGCATCCTTTAAATTCTGTCCCGCCTTGTGGTATTTAAAATCAACAGAATTACCTTTTACGGTTAATTTCCCGGGAACAAAATTGATGCTGTAGGGCTCTTCAGACCAAATTACTTCTCCTTTGTTGGAAAGCAGTAAAGGCTGCACCTGATTGCCATAATTCAAAATTCTGAAATCGGCTTGATATTCCTTTTTTAAAGGCATTTTGTAACCATCGTTCACAATACCGGTCCACCAAAGGGCGCTGTTTTCAACCTTCAAGATCAAACTGTCTTTATAGCTCGTTTGCTGCGCCGTAATAGTATTTGCAATTATTAAAATTAAAACTGATAAAATTCTTTTCATGAGTGTTTGGTTTTCAAATTATGGTTAGAAATACTATGGTGTGTTTTTTAAACTTATTTGCAAAAGGCAGCTTTTAAATTATGTTTTTAATTTCATCAATAAATCTTTCTGCTAATACATCTGCTCTTTCCTGAGAAATACTTTCTGTGTAAATTCGGATAATTGGTTCTGTATTTGACTTTCGGAGATGTACCCATTCCTCGTCAAAATCAATTTTAACCCCATCAATAACACTTGGGTTTTCGCTTTTGAATTTAGTCGTAAGATATTCCAGAATAGCATCAACATCAATTTCCGGTGTTAATTCGATTTTGCTTTTACTCATATAATAATCCGGATAACTTTTTCTGAGGGCTTTACAGGAAATGTCGGCATTCGCCAAATGCGATAAAAACAAAGCAACGCCTACTAATGAATCCCTTCCATAATGTGCTGCCGGATAAATGATGCCACCGTTACCTTCTCCTCCAATAATGGCATTTGAAGTTTTCATCAATTCCACTACATTTACTTCCCCTACGGCACTGGCCTGATAGGTTCCTCCATGTTTTAAGGTAATATCTCTCAATGCTCTTGAAGAAGACAAATTGGAAACTGTATTTCCTTTTGTCTTTCCTAAAACATAATCAGCGCATGCCACTAAGGTATATTCTTCACCAAACATAGAGCCGTCTTCGCAAATAATAGCAAGCCGGTCTACATCCGGATCTACTACGATTCCAAAATCAGCCTTTTCTTTGACTACCAATGCTGAAATATCTGTAAGATGTTCTTTTAAAGGTTCGGGATTATGAGGGAAATGACCGTTTGGTTCACAGTATAATTTAATACATTCCACCCCTAATTTTTCCAAAAGAAGCGGAATCACAATACCTCCCGTAGAATTCACGGCATCAACGACTACTTTAAATCCTGCCTTTTTAATGGCGTCAACATCAACCAGAATCAGTTTTAAAACCTCATCAATATGGAGGTCCATATAACCTTCCTTCTTTTCGTATTTTCCTAAATCGTCTACTTCTGCAAATAAGAACGTTTCATCCTCTGCTATTTTCAGGATTTTTTCTCCCTCAATACCATTTAAAAATTCCCCTTTGTTATTCAATAATTTTAAAGCATTCCATTCTTTTGGATTGTGACTTGCGGTGATAATAATTCCCCCATCAGCGTTATCTAATGTTACTGCAACCTCAACCGTTG
Organism: Flavobacterium sp.; assembly: GCA_039933615.1. Taxonomy (GTDB): domain Bacteria; phylum Bacteroidota; class Bacteroidia; order Flavobacteriales; family Flavobacteriaceae; genus Flavobacterium. The sequence goes on from JBDTNT010000199.1 coordinate 18,033, forward strand.
GTGTCGTTGACAAACCTATATCAACCACATTAATTCCCAAACCAATGAGCGTATTTGCAACCAGATTGCTGATCATTTCTCCCGAAATTCGGGCGTCTCTTCCTAAAATTACAGTCAATGATTTACTTAAATCCTGGTTCTTTAGCCACATTCCGTAAGCGGCCGCAAATTTTACGGCATTCACCGGAGTCAGATTTTCATTAACGATTCCGCCGATCGTACCTCTTATTCCTGAAATTGATTTTATTAAAGCCATGTTTTTATTTTATTAATATCTCATCCTTTGGGTGTAATTCCTTAATTTTTTTTGCCACAGATTAAAAAGATTATCACAGATTATATTATTTGAGTTTTATTTTTTTAAACCATGTAAGTGACATAAGTTCATGTAAACTGGAAAGTCAAAAAATTTGCTTCACACATTTCAAAACTCAAAATTAATACTCCCATTTCACAAAAGCTTCCATAGCAGCGTAAGTCGCTAAACCCAGTTCCTGATATAAAGC
>JBDTNT010000200.1:0-2696 GCA_039933615.1 Flavobacterium sp.
GTAATCACAAAGAGGCCTTTTTAAATTCTATCGGTTCGTAACATTCGTTAAATTATCAGGAAAATAACTATCTGATAAGCTGGCAAATTCATCACCGCGCATGAAGATATTTACGTCTACATCGGCGAAGCTCTTTTTACCGGCTGCAGCAAGAAGTTCGTTGGCAGCATGCAGTGTATTTTTGTGAAAATGATACACACGATCTGACTTGTCGGTTACAACCAAACCTTTCATCAGCATTTTATTTTGAGTGGCAACTCCGGTCGGACATTCATTATTATGGCAACGCAACGCCTGGATACAGCCTAACGAAAACATGAATCCACGGGCACTATTGCACATATCCGCTCCCAAAGCAACTGCATGTAAAATAGAATAACCTGAAATAATTTTTCCACTGCCGATAATACGTATTTTATCACGGATGTTTAATCCGATCAGGGTTTTGTTTACAAATATCAAAGCAGGTTCAAAAGGCATTCCGACCCCATCAGCAAATTCTAAAGGTGCTGCTCCTGTACCTCCTTCGGCACCATCTACGGTAATGAAATCAGGATAGGTGTCTTCGGCAATCATTTCATGGCAGATAGCTTCAAATTCCGCTGTGTTACCAATACAAAGCTTAAAGCCGACTGGTTTTCCATTTGATAATTCACGTAATTGTGCTATAAAATGAATAAGTCCTTTACTGTCAGAAAAAGCCTGATGTCCGGGAGGAGAAAGAATCATTGTATGCGGTTCAACACCTCTTATTTTTGCAATAAATTCGGTGTTTTTTGCTGCAGGAAGGACTCCTCCGTGTCCTGGCTTTGCACCTTGAGAAAGTTTTATTTCGATCATTTTTACATTTGGAAGATTTGCCTTTTCCGTAAATTTTTCGGGGCTAAAATTTCCTCCTGTATCACGACAGCCAAAATATCCTGTACCAATCTGCCAGGTAATATCGCCTCCGCCTGCCAGGTGAAATTCGGTTAATCCACCTTCTCCGGTATTCTGATAGAAATTTCCTTTTTTAGCACCAATATTTATGGCACGAACTGCATTTTCGCTCAAAGAACCAAAACTCATGGCCGAAACGTTAAATAAAGAAGCCAGATAGGGTTGTTTGCAATCTTTTCCGCCCACTAATACGCGAGGTAAATCTTCATTTACTTTTGCCGGGAAAATAGAATGTTTGATTCCCTCGTAGCTGTCATGATTTAAGTTTAATTGTGTTCCGAATGGTGAATTTGAATCTATATTTTTTGCCCTTTGATAGACTAAGGAACGCTGGTTTCTTGAAAAAGGTTTTCCGTCTGTAGACCTTTCAATAAAATATTGCTGAATTTCCGGAGCAATCATTTCAAACAAATATCTGAAATACCCCAAAACAGGGAAGTTTCTTAAAATGGCATGTTTTTTCTGGATAGTATTATAAACACCAACAATTAATAGTATTGGTATAATAATTACGAGTAAAAAACCGCGCTCGGTTTTATAATAAACTGCGGCAACAACTAGAAACAATAAGAATCCGTAAATGAAGAATTTTTTTCTCATGTTTTTTTTTAAATTAAATAGGTAATAAATGTGATAATTAGTTGAATCTTAAACGAACGTAAACATGTTTAATTCCTTTTTTGTCTGATTCTCTTTCGTCAATTTCAAGAATATCGGTCAATGATTTCAGCATTGGTGTAAGCTTTGAAAAGCCGTAATTTCTAGGGTCAAATTCGGGTTTTTTCTTAACGATTAAATTTCCGACATCGCCTAAAAATGCCCAGCCATCATCGTCTTCAATGTCTTCGATTGTGGCTTCAATAAGTTCAATGGTCTGCTTGTCAATTTTGTGCAATGCTTTTTCAGCGGGTTTTTCGACAGGTTTTTTGACGTCGGCGGCAACTTTGGTTTTCTTTTTCTGAATGGCACCATCCAAAACTTCAATGTAAATAAATCTGTCGCAGGCAACAATAAAAGAGTTTGGCGTTTTCTTTTCTCCAATACCAATTACTTTCATGCCGGATTCTCTTAAGCGAATAGCCAAACGTGTAAAATCGCTGTCACTGGAAACGATGCAAAACCCATCCAGTTTTCCCGAATAAAGTAAATCCATAGCATCAATTATCAGTGCAGAATCTGAAGAGTTTTTACCAACCGTGTAGCTGTATTGCTGGATCGGAGTGATGGCATGTTCCAGTAAAACGCCTTTCCATCCGTTGGAATTTGGTTTGGTCCAGTCCGCATAAATACGTTTAGTAGTTGGCGTTCCAAATTTTGTTATTTCTTCCATCATACCTTTTACGTTGCTATAAGGAACGTTATCGGCATCAATAAGAACGGCTAATTTTAAATCTTTTGAGTTGCTTAAAGCCATTATATAAAGGTGTTATAATTTTGATATATCTTTTTTAAAAAGCATTTAAAATTAGTAAAAAATAAACAATTACGGTTGTTAAAGCTGAATTTATAACAGGTATAAATTAGACTTAGCCGGATCTGATAGAATGTTTATGTAGGATTTTTATTTGTGTTTAAGTGTTTTTTTGGAGAGATTTAACAAATTGTGCATTTGAATTCGATTCATTTTTAAATTATTATGATAACATGGAATAAATATTTATTTTTGCACGCTGTTTAAAATTAAAATTATTACATCATTATATTATGGTAAAAGATTTATTCGAAAGAATTCAGAACAATAAAGGGCCATTAGGAAA
>JBDTNT010000201.1:0-2781 GCA_039933615.1 Flavobacterium sp.
CTAAGAGATAAAAGTTGTTCCCAGTTCATTATAATTGTAGATTTCTGATTTTAGATTGAATTCCCAAAAATACGTTTTATTTTAGTATTTTATCAGGTTAATGCACTTATCCTCCAGAATTAGAATACCAAACCAATTATAAAGATTAATGAACTTTAAAACTTTTGCAAGGATAATAATAATTTCATCCAGGATTAAATAACCACTATAAATTTGTTTTAATAAACATACCTTTTTTGTTGTCTAAACAGCTGTTGTGGCTTGCAGCTAAAGTTTATTAAAAACAATACTACTGCTACTATTTTGATCGTATTTTTCAACGTTTTAGTCTTTGCCAATTACTTTAATTCGAATTACGGTAAGATTTCCATATTTTTCAACGTCTTCTTTTGTCCATAGCAATTATTTGCCTTAAGGCCTTTTATCAAAATTCCAGTCTATCTGTTCTTTGACATAAATATATATGCCTAGATGATTTTACCTACCGCTCTCCCATTTTTAAATTCATCATAGTCAATAAAACTAAAAGAGAAAAAGATGGAAATCCATTTTCGATAGCAGCTGTTTTTATCTCAGACTTTATTTCTTTAAGAAGATTTTTTAAGGGTCTGTTTAGAAATTGCTGTTAATTTGTTTTTAATTTATAAACATCGTTTAGCATCTGCACCAATTGTTGCGCTTTGCATGTGACGTTTATAAATAAAAATAGAATTGTAACTATTTTTAGAATGATTTTCATTGCATTTAATCTTCTGTTCTTTCAATTACTTTGATTCGTACGACAGTAAAATTTCCGTATTTTTCTATGTCTTCTTTTCTCCATACAAATTCAATTTCTTTTGGCCTTTTACCTTGCCCCCATTCGTTAATTGGTTCCTTTACATAAACATATAAACCAATAAGTTTTCTACCACTCACATGATGGTTTAATTCTTCTGGACTAATAAATCTAAAGGAAAAAAAGGATGGTGTAGCCAAATTTCCAAAAGCTGTTTTTATCTCAGGCTTGATTTCTTTCAGAAGGTTTATTAAAGGTTTATTAAGAAATTGCTGCTCATTTTCTTTTAATTTATAGATATCGTTTGGCGTTTGAACCATTTGTTGCGCTTTGCAATTACTGTTTACCAATAAGAATAGAATTGCTAATGTTTTTAAGATATTTTTCATATTATTTAATTACAAGAAGTTGAGGTATATTTTTTTTCATCATTTGGAAGAATTGTCTCTTTAATTTTTATTGCGTCAAATTCTCCATTTTTATCTTGTTTCATTAAAGTTATTCCTGAATTATATTTGTCCAAAACTAAAGCAATCGCTTTAGTTATTCCTTCGTTTGTTGAGCCTAAAGGAGTAACTAAGTTTTGTAGTTGATCAAAAATAACATCTGGAAATTCAGGAGGATAAATAGGAGATACATCTGCAGGATAAGCCTTTACAAATGCTTTTGCTGCCTCTAAATCGTCAACCACAATAGCGTAAACTTCACCGTTTGTTACAATAAAAGAAGTGTTAAAGAAAGTACTTTTTTCATGTAAGGTAACAGCGGCATAGATATCTCCGGCAGATAATTGAGTATTGTTCGGATGGTTGTGTATAGAAGCAAATGCACCGGGGTAAGTGGTATTTACCTTTACATCATTTGCTCCCCCGTTGTTCATGGAGGCCTGGCTTATCTCGTTGTACGTACTTCTGCCCAAAGTGATACTGTGCTCCTTACCGTCTGCATCTGCGGCAATTATTTTGTCCAAAGCAGTTTTAAAAGCGTTACTCTTTGCATATATATTGGTTTGTTTGGCCGTTTCGCAAGGATCCGGAACGTAAACTGGAGGATTTGAGGTTCCGCTGCCACTGCCTGAAGAATCCCACATATAACTCATATCAGGAGAATCTTCTGCGTTTGCCCCGCCTACAGCCCATTCAAAATAATCAACATCCAAAGCTCGTGATTTATGATACTGATTGACAATAATGACTTCTCGCAGTTCGATCTCATCACCGGTGCTTTTACTGATTCGTTTGTCAGCTGCAAAATATTGTATAGCCAACAGGCCGTTTTCTACTTTAAAACCTGTAATCAGACTGCCATCAATCCTGTAAAGAAACAGTTTACCCGAGAAAAATTCGGTTGATCCCTGCTGATCCGGTGTCATTTTTACGACGGCTGATTTCAGGACATTGTGTACCTTGAGAACCAACAGTCGGGTGTTACTTTCGTTGTCTTCTGCCAGCATGGGTATTACCGTCAGAAGCTGATTGCTGTTTATTATTTTTTCCTTAGTGATATTTGCCGTATCCGGCAACAAAACGGCTTTTTTACTTGTTGCCCCGTTTGTTGTTATGGTGTGCTGTTTTAGAAAGTCAAGAGCTTCATCAATACTGACCGTTTTTATGTTTTTCTCCTGTTCAATATTATTCTCTTCGTTCTGGCAATTACTTAGTGTCATAGTCAGAAATAGGAATAGTAGTAATTTGTAAATTTTAAGCTTGTAATTTTTTAGCTGGCTCATATTTTTAAGATTTTTCTAATACAATATTCAAATGTATAGTAAAATTTTTACAAAAAAAATATTCATTTCAAATGTGTGAAATTTTAAATAAACTTAACCAATCTTATTAAGCTGCAGATAATAACCACTAATAAGATTACTGTTATCCTATTTTAGAAAATGAAATCCTCTTTATTTCTTTAAGACTTACTTCAAGATATAAACATATCCAAAAAAAAGATTAAAACTCTAAGGCCGTACTGTGCTTAATTTCGCCCATTACAAAAATACTGTT
>JBDTNT010000202.1:0-10065 GCA_039933615.1 Flavobacterium sp.
GTTTTCACACAATCGAAATGACAAGTCGCTTGTAAAAAGCAAGAGTTCGCACACGCAGAAAACGCACTGTTGTCGAATACTGGATGCGATTCCTCGTTCCTCGGAATGACAAAAGGCGTGTGTGAAAAGCAATAACTCACAAGCACTAACCACAGGTTTGTCATTCCGAGGAACGAGGAATCACACACGCTAATCACACACAGTTTACGCAAGCGTCCCGCTCGTAAACGTAACGAAATCCAATGCTCTCCGACCACAGAATCTATTGAACAAAAAAGAGAAAGTCTCAAAACTAAAACAAGTCCTTGAGAATTGCATATTTGAGACCTGCGCTCCGACAGGAATCCGAGTAAAAAATAGAAAAAGAGGCTATTTCACGAGTTGTGAGACAGCCTCTTTTTGTTTTCTTCGTCTATTGTTTCGCAGTTTTCCATGGCAGAAATTGCCTGTTGGTTGGTTCCTAAAGCCTGAGCCAATGCTTCCTGCTTCCTGTCTTTCAGTTCACGGATACGGCTGATTTTTAGCCCTATATGATTTGGTTTTGTTGGTGTGCTATAAATCAAAATGACCTGTCAAAGTACAAACATTTGCTTATTTATGGTGAATAAAGCAAAAGGAAGTTTTTTATTATAATTAAAAATTGAAATTTAGAATAAAAGCAGTCTATGGTCCAGTAAAGATTTTTTTTAGGATTAAATCAGTTTTTAGCATAAAAAAACTCCAGAGAGATCTGGAGCTTTATCTTGTTTGCCCCGAAACGATAATTTCGGGCTATTTTATAAAGATGTTTTTAAAAATTGGTGTTTACTTTTTTAGAACGATCTGCAATGTAAGACATTAGCCAGGTAGTCTGTCCGTCTTTTACAAAAAATATTTGCCTTGTCTCTACATTTGGAATGCTTTCCAGTAACGTCGATAGTATGTTATTTGCCGAAATAAGATATTTCTGGTCATAAGTGCTCAAAACTCTCGCTGCCTCTTTATTGGTTTGAGCAAGGGCAGTAAACTTGCTGAAATTATTTTTAAGGAATGCATCATAATTGATAATGTCTTCCATCGTTAAGGTAACATAATGATCGACAGTATTTTCATCATAGTATAGGGTTGCAAAGGCCCAGACAGCTCCACCGGATAAATAGATTTTTTCCTTTTTTTCTATAAGAGGATTAAAGTCAAGCATTTGTTTGATCTTCTTACGCAGAATCGGGTTATAGTCAAAAGATTTTTCCTGATAGGTTGACAGGTCATTAACCTGTTTTTGATCTTCAACCGTTTTTTTTACGGCATCAGTAAGTGTCATTGTACCAAAATCAAGCTCCAGTGGTATAAACTCTAATTTGTTATCTTCAAGTTCGTCAATGTAGCCGCCTTTAGTAGTTTGGGCACCAATATCCAGAAGTAAAGCCTTAGAATAATCAACAGGCGGTATAGCGCCTTTAACTAATATTTTAGCTTCTTCATCGACATTAATTATATCGAAACTTTTGTTGGTCAGGGTAACAATTCTGTTCTTTAAATCATCAATGTTACGGGCAGAGGAGAAAACGGGAGCAGCAACTATGAATATATTTTTTTCCGAAACCTTAAATTCCTCTCTTATTTTCTTCAGTTGATCAATAATTATAGTGCTGACTTTATTGATGTCATCCTGAGGAAGCTCACCGGTACTGGTAATATGCTCGGCAAGACTAATCCTTTCATTCCCAAAATAGAGAATCTTATATTCTGCTTTCTTGATATTATTTATTTCCAGAACTGAAATTTTTACCGCTCTGCGCCCGATTTCAATTCCGGCATACAGATTTTTTTGAGAAAATGAAGAAATGGAAAAAAATAAATTTAAAAGAAAAAAAATTAAAATTTGGGGTTTGTTTTTTTTAAGCATGGGGTTTAATTACGGTTATATATGATTGCGAACAAATAATGTAAGATAATTATTATTTTATTTATTTGTAAATCAGTGTTTTAAATGAGAAATAATGGTTTTGAATACAGAGCGCAAATTTATAAAAACATTTACGAATATGAACTCCGTTCGGAGTAAAATATATTATTTAATTGTTAAGATAGAACTTGAGAGCTCGGGATATACAATTTACATCAGTTATGAAAGAATTTAATACGCTATCTTTTACTGTGGTAAAATGTAAAGTAGAATTAGATTTACCATAACTTCTGTGGTAAAATCAAAAGTAAAATCAGATAACTATTCATTTTTATCAGATATCTAAATAATTGATTAAATTGCGTTCAGAAAACCAAAAAAGAATTACACCAAATCCAATTTTATCAGTGATTACTACTATTATTACTACTACTGATTCACCTCTCGTTTCAGTTATTATACCTACTTATAACCGTTCCTATTCTTTATCTGCAGCAATTGAGTCTGCAATGGCTCAAACGTATAAAAATATTGAAATTATTATTGTAGATGATGGTTCAACTGATAATACTAAAGATGTAGTTGCTGCTTTTGGAGATAAGCTTCTATATGTTCAAAAAGGACATACAGGACAAGCTGATACAAGAAATGTAGGCTTACATTATGCCAAAGGAGAAATTATAGCTCCTCTTGATTCGGATGATATTTGGCATGATAAATATCTTGAAAAAAGTATTGGGTTTATGTTGGAACATAATTTAGATTTATTTTTTTCTAATTGGGAACATAATAGTGTTGAAAAATACTACGCAAATGTTTTTACTATTCTTTTGAAAAATAAAAATATTCCAAATAAAGACTGTTATGTTTTTGATTACGCAGAATTTAGAAAAACTTTGCTAATTGATTCCATCGCTCCAAGCTCCGGTTTAATCGTAAAAAAACAATGTATCCCTTTTGGTTGGAATGCAGAGGTAAATATAGGTGATGATTGGGTTTTACAACTCGAAATGATTTTTAAAAATCTGAATTGCAGGGTTGGCTTTACCAAACAAGTTTTTTGGAAAAAAAACAGAGATTCTACCAATATTAGTGATGGGCGAAAGGGAGTTGCATTCAGACAGCTGCATATTGAAGATTTACATTTAATTCTTTCTAACTTTAGTTCTTATTTAGACAATCAGGAACAGAAAATGATTCACTTAAAAGTGTTTCAAAATAAAATTTTAATATCGTATTTACAGCTATTAGAAGGTAATTTTGGAGTAGAAACTAAAGAGCTTTTCGGTCACATTGCAAAAGAACCCCAATTATTTTTTAAAGCTCTTGGAAAAGGTGTTCAAAAACAAATTGCCAGAAATATTCAATTTAATTTTAATAAGAATTAATGAGTTTTTTTAAACATATCAGACTAACCACTTGGTGGTTCAAATTGCCGCCTTTTTTGGTGTTGATTTATTTATATTTTATAAAAGAAAATATAACAGATATTCAAGAGGAAATTTTTCTCATTTTGTTTCTTTTATTAGGAATAATAACTATTGCTGTGTTTGCAAGTGTGATTAACAATTATTATGATCAGGAAGATGATTTTATAGCTGGTAAAGAAAATAAAATGATAAATATTAAAAAGAATTATCAATTTTTAATTTTAGCAGGTTCTGTGTTAACAGGTATTTTATATTCTTACTTTTTATTTCCTAATTTTTTTGCTTTAGTTTTTTATTTTTTAAGCTGGATTTGCTTTTATATTTATTCCTGCAAGCAATTTCGTTTTAAAGAGAAGACTTATCTGGGTGTTATTTTTGATGGTTTAGGTTCTCAATTTTTCCCGTCTCTTTTTATTTTTTCTTTTTTGTATAAAGGAGATATAAAAAGTGATTTAATATGGATAATCAGCGGAAGTCTCTGGATGCTCTTTTCGTTTGGAATGCGTTCCTTAATTATTCATCAATATGATGATTATGAGAATGATATAAAAGCAGGTGTGCGTACATTCGTAAACAATACTGTTCAGCCTGAAAGAAATATATTTAAGGGGTTTGTTTTAATATTTGAGATTCTTTCTTTTGCAGTATTTATCTCGGTGCTGGACTGGCATATTTTTATAATTCCGGTTTTAATTTACATTTTGTTACTAGTTGTATTTAAATTTTATTTTAAAATTAAATTTTATTTTTTCGAACCATTGAAAAATCACAGATGCAGAAGTTTGTTTTTTGATTTTTATATAACAATTCTTCCTTTTGCACTTTTGGGACTGCTCACTTTAAAAAAATCACAAAACGGAATTTTATTGGTAGTTTCGATCCTCTTATTTAATCTGCCTACTTTGTTTAATGCAATGAATTTTTTTAAATCAAAAAAATGAAATATATAATTTTATTATCAGGAGTAGTTGGCGTTTTTTGTTGGGTCCTTGCTTACATTCTTGTCATTTATAGAGGTATAAAGGATAAAACATATGGGATACCTCTTGTACCTCTTGCTTTAAATTTGGGTTGGGAATTTGTTTATTCTTTTTGCTTCCCGCTTAATTTATATGCTCAAGTCACCAATATGCTTTGGTTTTTCTGTGATTTAGGTATTGTTTATACCTATTTTAAGTACGGATATGCCTCCTTTAATACCTTTTATCATTTAGAAAAAAGACAATGGTATATTTTAAGTATATTGGTTTTTCTGATTGGTTTTTTACTTAATTTTTTTGGGTATAAATTTTTTGCTCAATACTTAAATCAATTTCCTGCTGCAGAAATACCAGTTTTTATAGCATGGTCAATTGTTATAGTTACTGCCATGTGTATGGTAGCAATGTTTTTTCAGAGAGGAAATTCACAAGGGCAGTCGTTTTTGATCGTCGGCCTTATGATTGTGGGTAATTTAGTCCTTATAATTCAGTTTTTCGTTCACCCTTTTTATTTCAAGTGGAGTAATCCTTTTCTGGTACTGATTGTTACGATTTGTATTGTTACTGAATTTTATTATGCAAAAATATTATACAGCCAATTAAAAAAAGAAGGTATAAACCCTTGGAAAAGACTTTAGTTATTTTTTTCTATCGTTAATTTTAGCAATTAATTTAAGAACATTTTGTAATTATTATTTTTTAAAAATGCGATAATAGTTCCAATTAGTAAACCAAATAAAACGGCAGCTGTAAGAATTGTACTGATTGGAGTGTTGCTGCTCGATACAGGAATTTGTGCTTTTTCTAATACTTGGATAATTGGGGTATCTTCCTGTATTTGTATTTTCATTTGCACTGAGGCTGCTAATAAACTATTCTGGATTTCTTTTGCAGAAGATCCATTTTCTGATGAATCTGTTGAGACATTTTTTTGTAAGTTTTCTATAAAATGTAATTCTTTACGGGCCTTTTCTGTACGATATTGGGTAATATAGTCAATCAGGTAAGTTATTGTAAAGTTTGCAATATCTGCGGCAACCGAAGGATCCTGCATTTTTACAGAGATTATGGTAAGGTTATTCTTTTTATTAGTTGTTGTTACAATTCTTTTCTGAATATCCCTTATTGTACCGTCATATTTTATTTTATCATTTGTTGTAGAATTTGAATTTCCTTTTTCAATAAATGAATTTTGATTTTTTAAATTAGTATCGCAATAAGATTTAAAAGTTATACTTTTATTACTGCTGGTCCTTACTTTTTTACTTAGAATATAGTTATAAAAGTCATTTGTATTGAGAATTTCTGCATGAAGCTCTGGATTTGTAATTTCAGTATTGTATAAATCAACATTATTATTAAATTTTTTTAATAGATTATATAATCCGGCCATACCATTAGGAGCTTTATAGGAAACTTCGGGCATAATTTTACCAGTAGAAGTATATTCTTTCGGAATATTTAATGCATAAAAAAATCCAATAATTGGAAAAAATAAAGTAACAATTAAAATTGTTTTATATTCCTTCTTTAAAACAGCTACTATTGGAAGTAAGGAAATATTAGCTATCTTATTATTTTCATTGTTTGTTTGTGTCATTTTTTAATCTCTTTTATTGAATTTAGCCGTAATAGTAAATTCTGTAAATTACTTGTTGTATTTTTCTTATTGTAATTGGCATGAAAATATCTCCTCCAAAGATGATTAAAAAATTTAATGTAATTTCAAATATTTTACTGCAAAAATCATATAAGCTGATAATTTTCTTTTCTAAAGATCATATAAATTACGAATCGGTTTTTTATTAGTTTCAATATCCATTTTAATTAACCAAAGCATAAATGATATTAAAATCAATTACATCAGGTTTTTAACTCTTTCAGCTTAGTTTTAAAAGCAGTTCTCCAGATTGCATCTCCGACAAAATATATTGATTTCTGAGCAGACTGACGGAATAAAAAATTAGAAAATTATCCCAAAGGCTATACTTTTATAATGAAATATAAATTAATTTTATAAATAATTTCACCTGAAAAAACACTGACTTTTTTGTTCGATAAATTGAAGCTAAATTTATCTGATAGTAATCAATAGGTGCTTTTCAGGAATCTCAAAATCGATTACCTGATCAATAGCTATGGCTTGGGTGGTAAGTCCTCTCCGTATTCTGTCATTGTTAGAAAAATAAATTGACTACTGTTTTTAATTTTTTTAAATTCTAATTACGTAATATCCCTTTTCTGAATGATATTCAATTCCTTATTAAAAGAATTTCTATATTTTTTGATATACTCTGAAGGTTTCATTCCAAACAATTTTACGAACTGTTGACGGAAATAGCGCTGATCTTCTATACCAACCTGTGGGCCAACCTGCGCGATATTAATATTTTCAGTAAGCATAATTACGGCGGCCCTGCGGATTCTGATCGATCTGATAAAAACATTTACAGTTTGTCCCGAAATTGCTTTGATCTTTTTGTAAAGACTGGAATGACTCATACCCATTGCAGCAGAGAAACTCTTTAGGTTAAATTCACTGTTTTCAAGATTGGCTTCGACGATTTCGATACACCTGTCAAGAAATTCTTTGTATTCAAGAGGGACTTTATTTATATTTTCACGAAGTGTAATGCTGTCCAGGAAATACTTGCGCAATTGTCCTCTGTTTCTAAGAACAGCATCTACACGCGCCAGAAGTATATCACTGTCAAAAGGTTTGGTAACATAATCGTCCGCACCTTCAGTAATGCTCTGCAAATGAATGTCATTGCTGGTTGTAGCCGTGAGCAATATCACCGGAATATGGCTTAAATCATCATTTTGTTTGATTTTTTTGCATAAATCCAAACCGTTCATGCCTTCCATAGAAATATCACTTAGTACAATATCAGGCATTTGTTTTTCGACCAGTTTCAGACCTTCGATTCCGTTTACTGCCGAATAAACAATATAATTTTTGGTAAAAAGCTGTACCAAATAATGATTCATTTCGGGATTGTCTTCAACAATTAAAAGTACCTTTTTTGTACTGATTAATTCCTCCTGTATACTTTCCGGATTTGAGGATTGATCGCTGGTTTTAAGTGTGTTTTGACGATCGGCTGGCATTCCTTCCAGAAGTTCACCAACAAGAGGCGACATTTGCGGATGATTCTCATTGATTCTCATTTCTGCAAAATGACTTTTTCCTTTTGGAAGAATAATAGTAAACGAAGTGCCTTTTCCAACTTCACTTTTACATTTTATTTCACCATGATGTTTGGTCACAAAATATTTGGCAACATAAAGACCTATTCCAAAACCATTGCTTGCTTTGGACTGAATTTGTTTGAATTTTTCAAAAATAGTTTCAATATCATCCTCATTAATTCCGCTTCCTGTGTCCGATATTATAATAGAAACATCATCAGTATTCTCGATAATCTCAATACTTATCGATCCTTTATTTGGAGTAAATTTGAAAGCATTCGAGATTAAATTGAAAAGTGTAATCTCTAATTTTTCATAATCACCATATATTTCAGCGGATGTTTTTTCTTCAATAAACTGATAATTTAAACTTTTAACCGCTGCCATTTGCGTAAAGCTTTCGTAGATTTCACGACACAAACTGTTTAAATTAATCTTAGAAATTTTGAGTTCGTCAAGATCTGTTTCTGCTTTTCTAAAAAGAAGCAATTGATCCGTAAGACTCAATAACCTTTTGGCATTTTTATAGGCGAGATTCAGGTCGAGATCATCTTCAGAACGTATTCTTTCAATGGCACTTTTTAGGGGATTTATAATTAAAGATAGGGGAGTGCGCAATTCATGAGCCATATAAGTAAACATAGAAAACTGCTTTTCGGCATGTTCCTTGTCTTTTTTATGCTCCATTCGGGCCAATTTTATTTCGTAGCGAAGTCTTTCCTTGTTTTTATGATACCCTACATAGGCATAAATTGCACCGGCGGCAGCGATAAGATAAAAGGTATAGGCCCACCACGTCCTATACCAGGGTGGAAGAATTTTTACCGTCGCGAGCGTTACTTCATTGGTCCAGTTTCCAAAAACATCGGTTGTTTTTACTTTAAAAACATACGTTCCTTCGGTCAATCGGGAATAATTTGCTCGGTTATTTTTTGAGGTATAATTCCAGTTTTTGTCCCATCCTTCGAGAAAATAAGCGGTATTAATTTTTTCGGAATTGACATAATCAAGATAAACAAAATCAAAACTCAACGCTGATTTTTCATAAGGAAGTTCGGCAGCGCTTATCATTTCGAGTTTTTTTTCTGTGACATAAGGACTGTCCAATTTTAAAGACTGATTGTTTACCAGCAAATCATTCAATAAAAATTTACCGGTATTTTTTTTGTCTTTTATATTGTCAGGATCAAAAACATTAAATCCGTTTATACCTCCAAAAATAAATTCTCCCGTGGAAAGTTTCGTTCCTGCATTCCAGCTAAATTGATTGCCTTGAAGCCCATCAGAAACTCCAAAATTTCGGAAAGTATCGTTCTTGGGATTCAATCTTGAAATCCCGTGATAGGTACTCATCCATAAATACCCTTTTTTGTCTTCCAGAAGGCGAAGGATTGTATTGCTCGAAAGACCGTTTTGAGTAGTATATTTTTTGAAAGTGCCTGTTTTTCGGTTGAATAAAAGCAGACCGCCTTCAACGGTACCAATCCAAAGATTTTTGTTTTGATCTTCAGTTATGCATCTGATAGTATACTCTGAATGATAGTTTTTTACTTTTTTAGTTTTTGGATCTATTTCAAAAAAGGAGTTGAAAGTTCCGCCCCAGATTTTTCCGTCTTTGGTTTCGTAGAGACAGGTAACATCTCGCAAAGTGGTACTGTAGCAGATGAATTTGTTTTGCTTTTTATCAAATTGATATAATGCTCCGCCATTTGTAACGGCGAGCCACAGCGTTTTTTTTGAATCTATAAACAAGAGCCAGGATTCCTGTTCTGCTTTTTTAGTGATTTGATTATAAATCGAGAAATTCTGAATTGCTTTTGATTTCGGATCAATTCGGCAAACTCCGCCTTTCCACATAGCAACCCAGATAGCATTATCAGCATCCCTGACAATACTTGTAACAAAATTGCTCTGGATTTTCCTGCCGGCAGGCGATGTTGTCGAGTAAACGTCGTAGGTGTTCTGTTTTCTGTTCCAGTATCGCATTCCGGCGCCATCAGTACCAATCCAGATGTTTTTGTTTGCATCTTCGCAGAAAGAAAGCATGAAGTTTGCGGCAGGATCTTCGTCTTCTTTTTTGGTCAGTGGATCCTTGCTTTTAAAATGATTAAAATAGAGCGGTTTTTTCCCCATCATACTTACACCGCCGCGCAAGGTTCCGAACCACATTTCTCCGGTTTTGCTTTCGAATATATCATACAAAGATTTACTATTAAGCAAGGAAACCGGACCACTCGCACGATATAAAATTGGAGCAGATTGATTTTTGTTAATCGTGTAAAGTCCTGCGCCGTCAGTAGCAATCCAAAGTCTGTTTTCCTGCTGAAAAAAATCACGTACAACTGTTTTTTCCACAAAGTAATTTTTAGAATACGTATTGAGATTGTCATTATATAAGTACGCCCCTTCGTCAGATCCGATCCAGAGACCTTCATTTGTCAGTTTAATGCAATTTGCGCCTGTAATTATATTGTTGAGAAGCGTAAGTTTTTTTGATTTAATATCGTACTGGCAAAGACCGGTTCCAGTTATAAAAACATAGAAGATTTGTTTTTTCGCATTATAAGCTATTGATCTT
>JBDTNT010000203.1:0-6067 GCA_039933615.1 Flavobacterium sp.
CATGATTTACCTCATTTTAAAAAACTTTTAGGAGATGGTACAGCGATTGGATGTAAATTCAGCTATGCAGAACAGGCTAATCCAAATGGTCTGGCTCAGGCATTTGTAATTGGAGAAGAATTTATTGGTAAAGATAAAGTAGCATTAGTTTTGGGCGATAATATTTTCTTTGGTACACACATGCAGCAATTATTGAAAGAAAATGCGAATCCGGAAGGTGGAGTTGTTTTTGCATACCATGTGTCAGATCCTGAGCGTTATGGAGTTGTTGAATTTGATGATGATAAAAAAGCGATTTCGATTGAAGAAAAGCCATTAGAGCCAAAATCAAATTTTGCAGTACCGGGATTGTATTTTTACGATAACTCTGTCGTTGAAATTGCAAAAAATATAAAGCCAAGCGCGAGAGGTGAATATGAGATTACAGATGTAAATAAGGTATACCTGGAACAGGGAAAATTAAAAGTTGGAATTCTGAGCAGAGGAACAGCCTGGCTGGATACCGGAACTTTCAACAGCTTAATGCAGGCCGGGCAATTTGTTCAGGTTTTAGAAGAACGTCAGGGACTAAAAGTAGGCTGTATCGAAGAAATTGCCTGGAGACAAGGTTTTATTACTTCTGAGCAGTTAAGAAATTTAGCCGAACCCTTAAAAAAATCCGGCTACGGTGAATACCTTTTGAATATTTTAAAATTTAAAATTTAACCGCGGAATTCATTGTTTTTGAAGTTCTTATCTAGCTTATGATTTACACCATAATATTTCTTATCTTATTTATAATTGAGTTGTTATATTTTAAAGTGGCCGATCGCTTTAATATTATTGATAAACCAAACTTAAGAAGTTCTCATACCGAAATTACATTAAGAGGAGGTGGCGTCATTTTTTGGTTCGCAGCTTTGCTTTACTTTGCTCAGAATGTAACATATAATTACTTTTTCTTTACAGGAATTACATTGGTGAGTCTGGTCAGCTTTTGGGATGATATTCAGAGTTTGTCCAATAAAATCAGAATATCAGTTCACTTTCTGGCTATTAGTCTGATTTTTCATGATTTGGGGGTTTTTATAAATTTGCCTCCAATTGCCATTGTTTTGGCCTATATTTTTGCTATCGGAATTATCAATGCCTATAATTTCATGGATGGTATCAATGGCATAACAGGATTGTATACCTTAGTTGTCATGGGATCTTTATGGTATGTGAACAAGAATGTGCAGCTTTTTGCTGATTCAAGTTTCATAATCTATGCAATGTTAGCAAGTCTTGTTTTCTTATTTTTCAATTACAGAAAAAGAGCGAAATGTTTTGCAGGGGATGTAGGAAGTATCGCCATAGCGTTTTGGGTTATTTTCCTGATTTTAAAATTGATTTTAATAACAAACTCAATTGTCTGGCTTTTGTTTTTAGCAGTTTATGGAGTTGATGCAATTTGCACAATCTTACATAGATTATATCTGAGACAGAATATTTTTGAAGCACACAGGCTGCATTTTTATCAGATATTAAGTAATGAATATAAAGTAGAGCACCGTATTGTATCTTTAATTTATGCAATAGCACAGAGTGTAATTTCGGGTATCGTACTTTTTTTATATGATAAGCTGGATACAGTTCTGCTTTTTGTGGTAATTATTGTGCCACTGATTCTGATATATTCATTAAAATTTTACATGATTCGTAAAGTAAGTTTAAAAATTAGCTAATGGAACCCAAAATAATTCAGGGAGGGAATTTCTCAGACCATCGGGGAACTATTTCATATGTAAATGATTTTAGTTTTAAAGATATTGAAAGATTTTACATCATAAGTAATTCTGATGCAAATCCGGTAAGGGCCTGGCAAGGACATAAACTCGATGCCAAAAATTTCTATTGTCTAAGCGGATCTTTTAAAATCTATTTTGTGAAAATTGATAATTGGGAACAACCCTCAAAGGATTTGGTTATTGAAACGGTATTTGCAAGTGCTTCAGATAGTAAAATTATTCATATTCCGGCAGGATATGCGAATGCTATAGAGTCTTTGGAAAGCGATTCAAAATTAATTTCATTTTCAACTTTACCCTTATCAGATGTAAGTGAAGATGATGTTAGGTATGATTCAGATTATTGGAAAATTAATGACTGATAAAAGAATTTTTTTATCATTGCCACAATTAAGCGGAGAAGAACAAAAGTATATTCAAAAAGCTTTTGATGACAATTGGATTACCTCCGGCGGTCCTAATGTAAATGATTTTGAAAATGATTTGCAGGAATTTATAAATGATAATGTTTCAGTAGCTGCTTTAAATTCAGGGACTTCTGCGATTCATTTGGCATTAATCTTACTTGGTATTAAAGCAAATGATGAGGTTATCTGTCAAAGTATGACATTTTCTGCCTCAGCTAATCCTATTTTATATCAGAAAGCTATTCCTGTTTTTGTAGACAGCGAGTCTGAAACCTGGAATATTTGTCCGCAGAACCTGGAAATTGCAATTAAAGACAGAATTGCAAAAGGTAAAAAACCAAAAGCGATTATAGCAGTTCATTTATATGGAATGCCTTATAAAGTGGATGAAATTCATGCTATTGCAGATAAATATGAAATTCCAATTATTGAAGACAGCGCCGAAGCTCTGGGAAGTCATTACAAAGGCAAAAAATGCGGTACTTTCGGAACCTTTGGAATTTTCTCTTTTAATGGAAATAAAATTATTACAACCTCCAGCGGGGGTGCGCTTATCACTCATTCCAAAGATCTTAAAGAAAAAGCTATTTTTTATGCCACTCAATCCAGAGATGAAGCCATTCATTACCAACACAGCGAAATAGGTTATAACTATAGAATGAGTAATGTTTGTGCCGGAATTGGAAGAGGACAGATGGGAATTTTGAATTCTAATTTAAAAGTTAAAAAACAAATTCACGATTTTTACGTTAGCGTCTTTAAAGATATAAACGGAATAACTGTTTTCGAAAATTTAAATCAGGATTATGATTCAAATTACTGGTTGACCACTATTTTAATAGAACCGGATTCTAATGTGAGCAGGGATGTTTTGTTACAAGCTTTTGAAGAAAAAAATATAGAATCGAGGCCTGTGTGGAAGCCAATGCATTTACAACCGTTATTTTCCAAATATCCTTACTACGGGAGTAATGTGTCGGAAGGTTTGTTTGATAAGGGATTATGTCTGCCATCAGGGACGGGCTTGAATAGTCTGGAAAAAAAGAGAATTAAAGAAGTTGTAAGTCAACTACTTCAGATATAAAATATTATAATTCAGCTATACGTTACAATTTCTTCCGAACAATGCAATTTTTATAACATTTATGTAAGACTATTAATTGTTATTTTTAAATGAAATGAAATTTTTAATATCTTTAATTTGTATTTTTGTAACAATTACAATAAAGACTATCAAAGAAAACCAAATTGAATACAGATAAACAAACCAGAGTCACGGATTTACTGCATACTTTTTTTTCGCCAAGAAATTTAAGAGCCAATATTAATAACCTTAGCTATTTGCCAAGGTGGATTATTGTTGGAATAGATGTAATGGTCCTGATTTTTTCTTTTACTTTTACCTATATGTTGTTTGAAGGTACAGCATTAGGTTATATTATTACCTCCCACCATTTTTATTTTGTAGGAAGTCTGATTTTTGTAAATGTATTTTTCTTTTGGCTTTTTAGGACCTATTCAGGTATTATCAGGCATTCATCTTACATAGATGCCATAAAACTACTGTTTTCACAGATGTCGGTTTTAGTGTTTTTCTTGTTCTTAAATTTAGTCTTTGAATTATATGCAGGACACAAAGCTTTCCTAAATACGGCACTTTTTATCAATCTGGTTCTGTCATTTTGTGGATTGTTTTTATACCGTGTAATAGTAAAACAGACTTTCGAATTATATTTCTCAGAGAAAACAAATTCTAAATTAATCAGGACAGTTATTTACGGAACTGATGCAAATGCGATCTCGGTAGCTAATGCATTGAAATTCGAAACACCTTCCCGATTTAAAATAGTTGGTTTTGTTGATAAAAATAATCAGAATGCGTCTAAGCGAATGCTGGATCTTCCTATTTTGATTTTAAGGAAAAAATTGCCTGCTTTAATGCGGTCTGTGGCAGCAGAAGGTGTCATTATAGCAGATAAAAGTTTATCTAAAGAGGAACAATTAATTATTGTAGATCAATGTTTGGAATTTAACTACAGAGTTTATACAGTTCCGCTTATCTCTGACTGGGAAAATCAAAAAGAGATTTCTCAAAAAGTAAAAAACATACAAATTGAAGATTTACTGGAAAGAAAACCAATAGTTCTGGATAGCAAATCAATTTCAAAACAATTAAAAGATAAAACAATACTAATTACAGGAGCTGCAGGGTCAATAGGAAGTGAAATAGTAAGACAGGTATTAGGATTTAATCCCAGAAGAATTATTATTTTAGATCATGCTGAAACACCATTGCATAATTTATGCTTAGAGATTTTAATTATCAATTCTGAAACTAAGATTGTTCCAGTAATTGCTGATGTAAGAAGTAAAAAAGCATTAGAAAATGTTTTCAAAAGCTATAATCCACATGTTGTTTATCATGCTGCTGCATACAAACATGTTCCTTTAATGGAAGAAAACCCGGCACAAGCCATATTAACAAATATTAAAGGTACCAGGAACTTAGCCGATTTAGCCTGTAAATATAATGTTCGAAAATTTGTTATGGTATCTACTGACAAAGCAGTTAATCCCAGTAATGTTATGGGAGCCAGTAAACGAATTGCAGAGAAATACGTTCAGTCTTTATTTCTGAAAAATCAGGAAGAGAATTTTGAGGTTGTAACTAAATTTATTACCACCCGTTTTGGTAACGTTTTAGGTTCAAACGGATCAGTAGTCCCTTTGTTTACAAAGCAAATTGCTGCAGGCGGGCCTGTTACAATAACACATCAGGACATTATTCGTTATTTTATGACTATTCCTGAAGCATGTCAGTTAGTATTAGAAGCCGGAGCAATGGGTAACGGAGGAGAGATTTACATCTTCGATATGGGAAAACCGGTAAAAATTATTGACTTAGCAAAAAAAATGATCAAGCTTGCAGGTTTCATTCCTGATAAAGAAATAAAAATAAAAATCGTTGGACTAAGACCGGGAGAGAAATTATATGAAGAATTATTAAATGATACTTCCAAAACCTTACCAACCTATCATAATAAAATCATGATAGCACAGGAAATACAGGATGAGTATGAAAACCTGCATATTGAAATTGATGAACTTATCGGAATTGCAGATTTTTATGATAACGACGATATTGTTGCTAAGATGAAAAAAATCGTTCCGGAATTCAAAAGTATGAATTCAGCTTTTGAAGTTTTGGATAATTAATTTTGAATATTGAGATTGGACTTAAATAGATATAAAGAGGTGTTTTTTTTAAACGCCTTTTTGCTTTTTAAATAATTTTTAAAAGAATAAAAATCCTGTTAATTACTTGTCGTACGAAGTAAATCCCCATCTACTTTAAATAATAATATTGCAATTGAATTGTAATGCAAATAAAAAATGAACAATACAAATACTACTAATGACTGGCTGTTTGAAATAACACCAAAAAATAAATTCTTCTCATTAAATCTTAAAGAAGTCTGGCAATATCGTGATTTACTATTTCTGTTTGTAAAACGGGATGTTATTACAGTTTATAAACAAACCATCTTAGGGCCACTTTGGTATTTAATTCAGCCTTTGTTTACTTCGATAACCTTTACTATAATATTTAATAATGTTGCCGGTATCAATACAGGTAACGTACCCCCGTTTCTGTTCAATCTGGCAGGGATTACGGTTTGGAATTATTTCACAGCCTGCCTTAATGGTACTTCAGATACTTTTAAAGCAAATGCGGGAATCTTTGGTAAAGTTTATTTCCCCAGAATTATAACACCTATTTCGGTCGTGATTTCTAACTTAATTAAGTTCGGGATACAGTTTTTTATTTTCATAGCCTTTTATTGTTATTACTACATTCAGGGAAGAGACCTGAGTTTAAATGGTCTGGTA
>JBDTNT010000204.1:0-9897 GCA_039933615.1 Flavobacterium sp.
TTCGAAATGGATATCAGCAAAATGAATCCTGATAACAAATCTCATGTAAACAGTACAATCTGTAATCAATTGGCTTTGTATGTTACGATGTACAGCCCATTGCAAATGGCAGCAGATACTCCGGATAACTACAACCGTTTTCCAGATGCTTTCCAATTCATTAAAGATGTGGCAGTAGACTGGTCTGAAAGTAAATATATCGAGGCTGAACCTGGAGATTATATTACAGTTGCCCGTAAAGCAAAAGGAACAAACAACTGGTTCGTTGGAAACGTAAACGGAGAAACGCCCCGTACATCAAACATTGATTTTGGTTTCCTTGAAAAAGGTAAAAAATATACCGCTACCATTTATGCTGATGCAAAAGAGGCACATTACAAAACAAATCCACAGGCTTACACGATCAAAAAAATCAGTGTAACTAATAAGTCAAAATTATCTCAGTTGTCTGCCCCAGGCGGCGGTTATGCGATCAGCATTATCGAAACGAAGTAATTTCTAAAGGCAAGTAATTTTCCCCAGAATTACTTGTTTTTTTTAAATGAGCTATCAGGTGTTCAACCTGCAAGGTTTCCAAAACCTTGTAGGTTTTAAATAGCACGAAAGCATACCTACAAGGTTTTAAAATCTTATAGGAAAACAAAAATAATTCGCGTAAATCCGCTTAATCTGCAAAATCTGCGTGCCAAAAAAACATACCTACAAGGTTTCGGAAACCTTGC
Source organism: Flavobacterium sp. (assembly GCA_039933615.1). Taxonomy (GTDB): domain Bacteria; phylum Bacteroidota; class Bacteroidia; order Flavobacteriales; family Flavobacteriaceae; genus Flavobacterium. The sequence goes on from JBDTNT010000204.1 coordinate 723, forward strand.
AGGAAATCAAACTTGTTTTAATTAAAGTAAAAAACAAATTATGAAAACTCCAAAAATATCATTTCAAACCAACCATCTATTTTACAAAATACTTCTAATTGTTTTGTTGTTTACCGCTTCCGCGAAAGCGCAAATTCAGAAAGTAGAACCACCTTTTTGGTACGCAGGAATGAAAAATCCTGAAGTACAGATTATGTTCTACGGAAAAAACATCTCACAATACGAAGCTTCTGTTTCAAACAATGTTGTGATAAAAAATGTAGAAAAAACAGAAAATCCTAACTACCTTTTCATTACAATTGACACAAAAGACATCAAAGCTTCGGAATTGGTTTTCTCTTTTAAATTGAAAAACAAAGTCGCTTTTACTCAAAAATATACCCTTAAAGAAAGAAGAGCGAATTCTGGAGACAGAAAAAGTTACGATGCATCAGACATGATTTATCTAATTATGCCGGATCGTTTTTCAAACGGAAATCCTAAAAACGACAGCGATGCTTCATTAGCTGATAAAGCAAACCGTCAAGAACCGAGCGGGCGTCACGGTGGTGATATTGAAGGAATTATCAAAAATTTAGATTATATTAAATCTTTGGGTGCAACAACCGTTTGGAATACGCCTTTGAACGAAGACAACGACAAACAACATTCGTATCATGGGTACGCACAATCTGATGTTTACAAAATAGATCCGCGTTACGGAACCAATGAAGAGTACGTTCGTTTATCATCAGAATTACATAAAAAAGACATGAAACTGGTTATGGATTATGTAACCAATCACTGGGGAATCACACATTGGATGATGAAAGATTTACCTACAAAATCATGGATTAATCAATTTGAAAACTATACCCAAACACATCACAGACGTGAAGTGCTAACTGATATTCATGCTTCAAAATTAGATCAGGAAGTTTGTGTAGATGGATGGTTTGTCCCTTCAATGCCGGATTTAAATTTAAGAAATCCTTTAGTTACAAAATACTTAACTCAAAATGCAATTTGGTGGATTGAATATGCCAATCTTGACGGATTTAGAGTGGATACTTACAACTATTCTGATGCTGCTGGAATGGCAAATTGGGCAAAAGCGATTACAAATGAATATCCAAGTTTTAATATTGTTGGAGAAATCTGGATGCACAATCAGGCGAATTTAGCGTATTGGCAAAAAGACAGTAAAATTGGTGCAATCGAAAACTACAATTCGAATTTGCCAAGTGTAATGGATTTTACTTTACAAGACCAAATTGGTAATGCTTTTAATGACGATGAAGCAACTTGGGATAAAGGAATGATCAAATTTTACAACAATTTTACTTTAGATTACTTATATCCAAACACCAATAATATTTTGGTTTTTGCCGAAAATCACGATACCGACAGAATCAATGAAACGTACAAATATGATTTGGCGAAATACAAATTGGTAATGACTTTAATGGCAACTGTACGTGGAATTCCGCAATTGTATTACGGTTCAGAAATTGGAATGGGCGGTGATAAAAGTAAAGGTGATGGTGGAATTCGTCAGGATTTCCCAGGTGGATGGAATGGCGACAAAAACAATGCTTTTACCACAGCAGGAAGAACAGATGTGCAAAAAGGTTATTTTGATTTTACTTCTAAATTATTCAATTGGAGAAAAACGAATGAAGCGGTTCATTTCGGAAAAATGACGCATTATATTCCGGAAAACAACACTTACGTTTATTTCAGATATACTGATGCTAAAACGGTAATGGTTGTTTTTAATAACAATGCAAAACCGCAGACGATAAAAACGGATCGTTTCAAAGAAAACATTAAGACCTTTAAATCTGGAAAAGATATTATTACAGGAAAAACATTCGACTTAACTTCTGAAATTAGTTTAGAGCCAAAATCGGCTGTTATTTTAGAATTGGAATAGAGATTTAACCGCGAAGGTTTTTAGCCACAGATTAAGGATTATCACAGATTTAAAAAAATCATTTTAATCCTTTAATCTGTGGCTATTATTTTAAGCATTCATTTTCTAATAATACTTTGTTAAATCTGAAATAAATGAAAAAATACACTTTCCTTTTTTTATCTTTAGTATTCTTAATCATGGGTTGTTCTGGCTCAAAATCAGTTTCAATGAATAAAGACAATACTTTAAAAACACCTTTCGTTTGGGAAGGAGCAAATGTTTATTTTTTACTTACAGATCGTTTTTACAACGGAAATCCATCGAATGACATAAACTTTAACCGAACCAAAACTCCAGGAAAATTACGCGGTTTTGAAGGCGGCGATATCATCGGAATTACCAAAAAAATCGAAAGCGGTTACTTTGAAAAACTAGGAATAAATGCCATTTGGCTTACGCCGATAGTAGAACAAATTCACGATGGCGTTGACGAAGGAACAGGACTTAGCTACGGTTTTCATGGCTATTGGGCAAGAGACTGGTCAGCTTTAGATCCTAATTTCGGCACCAAAGAAGATTTGGCCAATCTGGTCAAAAAAGCACATGAAAAAGGCATCCGAATTGTTTTAGACGGCGTTATTAATCATACGGGGCCAGTAACAGCAGAAGATCCTGTCTGGCCGGAAGACTGGGTCAGAACCGGAGTAGTCTGCGATTACAAATCATTCGAAAACACGACAATGTGTACTTTGGTTGACAATCTTCCGGATGTAAAAACAGAAAGCACTAAAAATGTTGAACTCCCTCCTTTTCTAATCGAAAAATGGAAAAAAGAAGGCCGTTACGAAAAAGAAATGGCTTCCTTAAATGCTTTTTTTGAAAGAACCGGATATCCGAGAAGTCCAAAATATTACATCATAAAATGGTTAACCGATTATATTACAGAATTCGGAATTGACGGCTACAGAGCCGACACTGTAAAACATACCGATGAAGATGTCTGGGCAGATTTTAAAAAAGAATGCGACTACGCTTTTGAAACCTGGAAGAAAAATCACCCAATGCAGGTTTTAGATCAAAACCCATTTTATACCATTGCCGAAGTGTACGGTTACGGAATTAGCGGCGGTCAGGATTATGATTTTGGAGACCGGAAAGTAAATTATTTTCAGAACGGTTTCAACAGCATGATTAATTTTGAATTTAAATGGAATGCCGCTCAGAATAATTATGAAGGTTTATTTTCCAAATATTCAAATCATTTAAATAACGAGTTAAAAGGTTATTCGGTTTTAAATTATATGTCTTCGCATGATGACGGTCAGCCTTTTGATGCCTATCGTGTCAAAGGTATCGAAGCGGCAACGAAACTGTTGCTTTCACCCGGAATGTCACAGGTTTATTATGGCGACGAATCCAATCGTTCTTTGGTTATTGAAGACGCTCAGGGCGATGCAACTTTACGTTCTAATATGAATTGGGATGCTATTCAAAATAATACTGAAACGCAGAAAACACTTTTACACTGGCAGAAATTAGGACAGTTTAGAAGAAATCACCCGGCAGTTGGAGCAGGAATTCATTCCCGGATTTCGGAACAGCCTTATGTTTTTTCAAGAACGTATTCTAAAGATCAATTCACCGATAATGTGATTATCGGCTTAGATTTACAACAAGGGCAAAAAGAACTTTCTGTAAATTCTCTTTTTAAAGACGGAACAAAACTCAGGGATTTTTATTCCAGTCAGGAAGTTGAAGTTATTGATGGGAAAGTTATTATTGACAGTGATTTTGATGTTGTACTTTTAGAATTAAGGGAATAATTCATCACACAAAATATTTTCAAAGGCGTAAAAAAATAGAAATGTTTCTTTTACGCCTTTGAACCTTTGTACCTTTGCGCCTTTGAACCTCATTAAAGATGAACAAAATTCTTAAAATAGCACATCGTGGTGCCAAAGGCTACGAACCCGAAAATACCTTAAAAGCATTCCAGAAAGCATTAGACTTAAATGCTGACGGAATTGAACTCGACGTTCACTTAAGCGCTGACGGACATTTAATTGTCATTCACGACGAAACAATCGATAAAATGACCAACGGAAAAGGTTTTGTAAATACACTATCTTTGCCGGAATTAAAGTCTTTTTTGATTGACGAAAAATATGAAATTCCAACTTTAAAAGAAGTTTTTGATCTGGTAAGCAAAAAATGCCTGATCAACATCGAATTGAAAAATGCCGATACTTTAACGAAAGTTGTGACTTTAATTGATGAATATGTTTCTGAAAAGAACTGGAAATACGAACATTTTATTGTCTCCAGTTTTGATTGGAATGCTTTGCAGGAAGTTCACCATTTAGATTCCAAAATTCCGATTGGCGTTTTGGCAGAAACCAATCTCGATCTGGCTCTGGCTTTCGCCGAATTTGTAAAAGCAAAAACCATTCATCCCTATTATCATTTATTGAATGAAGAAAATACAAAATCAATCCAAGAAAAAGGCTTTCTAGTTTTACCTTGGACAGTAAACACAGAAGAAGACATTCAAAAAATTAAAAGTTATAACATAGATGGAATCATCACTGATTTTCCAGATAAAATATAAAGTTTAAAGTTTTAGCAACCACAAAATTAAAATTTGTGCCAATTCGTGTAATTAGTGGCAAAAAAAACAATATGAATCAAAATTTCGACATAATAATCGTTGGCGGAGGTGCTGCAGGTTTTTTCACAGCCATTAATATTGCAGAAAAAAATCCGAAACTAGAAATTGCCATTTTAGAAAGAGGAAAAGAAGTACTTTCTAAAGTCCGTATTTCCGGTGGTGGAAGGTGCAATGTCACACACGCCTGTTTCGAACCAGATGAATTGGTCAAATTTTATCCCCGTGGCGAAAAAGAACTTCGCGGGCCTTTCCATCAGTTTTGTTCCGGCGATACGATTGAATGGTTTGAAAAACATGGCGTAGAATTAAAAATCGAAGATGACGGAAGAATGTTCCCAATTTCAAATTCATCACAGACCATAATCGATTGTTTCTTAAAAGCAACCGAAAAATTAGGTATAAAAATATTGATGGGTCAAAGTGTACAATCGATTTTCAAAAAAGAAGATCACTGGAAAATTGATACTCAAAACGAAAGTTATGCAGTTGGAAAATTAATTCTTGCCACAGGAAGTAACCCGAAAATTTGGGAAATGCTTCAAACGCAAGGCCACGCTGTTGTGAGTCCTGTGCCTTCGCTATTTACTTTTAATATCAAAGATTCCCGTATAAAAGAATTGCCAGGCGTTGCGGCACAAGTTACGGTAACAGTAAAAGACACCAAACTTGAATCGACCGGACCTTTGTTAATCACGCATTGGGGAATGAGCGGTCCTGCCATTCTAAAACTTTCTGCCTGGGGTGCGCGCATTTTACACGACAAAAATTATCAGTTTACCATCTTTATAAATTGGCTGAATGATATTGACACAGAAGATGCCGAAAAAATCCTGAAGGATTTAAAACAGGAACACGCCAAAAAAGCGGTTTCAAAAAAATCTCCTTTCGATTTCCCAAATCGTTTGTGGGAAAGTTTAGTATTGGCTTCTGAAATTGAAGCGGAGACCAAATGGGCAGATTTGTCAAAAATTCAATTACAGAATTTAGCGTCACAACTTACAAAAGCAAAATTTCAGGTAAATGGTAAAAGCACATTCAAAGAAGAATTTGTAACTGCCGGCGGAATTGATTTAAAAGAAATCAACTTTAAAACGATGGAAAGCAAATTACACCAAAATCTTTATTTTGCCGGAGAAATCGTAAATATTGATGCGATTACTGGTGGATTTAATTTTCAGAATGCCTGGACAAGCGGGTTTATTTTAGCTAATAATATTTAATAAAATGAAATTTAAAGGAATTATTTTTGATTTAGACGGGACACTTGTAGACTCATTGGAAGACATTTCAGATGCTATGAATACAGTACTTACCAATCTAAATTATCCCGTTCATAATTATGATATTTATCAATATTTTATCGGAAGCGGCTTGCGGAATCTGGTAAGTAAAGCTTTGCCTGCATCAAACAATAGTGAAGATGAAATTGAAACTTGTTTTCAAAATATGGTTACTGAATATCGTGACAACTGTACCATTAAAACCAAGCCTTATGATGGTATTGTGGAATTGTTGAACGAGCTGGTTTCCCGTGATATCAAATTAGCTGTTTTTTCAAATAAGTCGGATGAGCTTACCAAAAAAATAGTAGCGGAAAAATTCCCTCATTATTTTAGTGATGTAACAGGCTTGAGCGTAGAATCACTTAAAAAACCCAATCCGTTTGAAGCTGTACTAATAAGTCAAAACTGGGGACTAAAACCGGAAGAAATACTTTTCGTCGGCGATTCCGATATTGATATGCAAACCGCAATAAATGCGAATATGTTTGCCGTTGGCGTTACTTGGGGTTATCGAACGGAAGAAGAATTAAGATCCGGCGGAGCCAAGTTGATTTTAAATACTCCTATGAATTTAATTCAGATTCTGTAAACTATTAACAACACTTTACGTCTTTGCTAAGATTTCATTAAGACATTTCTAATAATTTTACTTTCAGCAAATTAATCCTTTATGAGAGTAAAATTACTTACAACAATTTCTTTATTCAGTTATCAGATTGGCTTTTCTCAGACAGAAAAAATGTTAAACGGAAAAGTTCTTTCAAACAACAGTTTTCTCAGGAATGTTGAGGTGATCAACAAAACAGCTAAAACAAGTACGAGGACAAATGATTTAGGCGAATTCTCTATTCTCGTTCGGCCAAAAGACAGTTTACTTTTCTTTTCCAAAGACTATTTTTTCAAAAGACTAAAACTTACTCCCGAAGATATTGACGAAAACAATCTTATGGTCAATATGGTTATAAAACCTGAAGAACTGGACGAAGTTGTGATTACAAATATAAAATTTGATAAAATAAAAACTTCCCAACAAGATATAGATGACATAAAATTTGCTAAAGATACTCGTTCGCTGCAAAAATATACCGGCGTTTATGACGGAACTATTACGAATGGCATGGATTTCATGAGACTCGGTTCAGGTATTGCTAATCTATTTAAAAAAGAAGACGATAAACCTAAAAATAAAATTCCTGAAATCAACTTCAAACAACTGATTGCAACAACCTGCTCTCCTGATTTCTTTACAAAAGACTTAAAATTAAAACCTGAAGAAAAAGAATTGTTCATTGATTATTGTGATGCCGATCCCAGATCCAAAACACTTTTAGAGCATAAAAACATCCTCTCCACAATGGATTTTTTATATGCCAAAAACGAACAATTCAAGAAATTGAAAGCGGAGGTTAAAAACTGAAAACCGGAACTGAATCTTATTTGTTAAGCCACCAGATACTCGCATTCAAAATAGCAGCGAAAGCTACCCAAGCCATATAAGGAATCAGTAAATAGGCCGCAATTTTATTAATTTTATTGAATTTTAAATACGTTTCATAAATCATTAATTCCAGAATAGCAATCTCTATTAAAGCCAGCATCGGGTTTTTTAATCCAAAGAAAAGATACGACCAGACAGCGTTTAATGTCAACTGAATCAAAAAGAAACCCAAAGCGGTTTTCACTTCCTGATTTCGTTCCTTTATTTGGTCCCAAACCAATCCTGCCGCAACTCCCATAAAAATATAAAGCATTGTCCAAACCGGCATAAAAATCCAATTGGGTGGATTAAAACCTGGCTTTGTAAGTGTGACATACCATGTTTCTATACTTGGTCTTGTTACAAGACTTGCCGAATACCCGACTACCAAACAAACCACTAACGCTATTGCGATTTTGATTATTTTATTCATTCTGTTTAATTTTAAGTCAAAAATAGACAAAAAAATATACTTTAAACCATATAAGTGATGTAAGAAAACATAAGACATCGCTTAGAATTAAATGAACTTATATCACTTATATCGTTTAAATTTTTAGCTTTTAGCCCCAAATAAATAAGAAAAAGTATCTTTGCCAAAATTTTATATTTCATGTTTACAACGACTGATTTTATTCCCGAAAAATATACTTCGACTATCGAGAACGGAACCTTTGAATGGAGTGCTCCCAGCAATATTGCATTAGTGAAATACTGGGGGAAAAAAGACAACCAGATTCCGGCAAATCCATCGGTTAGTTTTACGCTTAATAATTGTAAAACGATTACTAAATTGGCATTTACAAAGAAAGAGAGTCGGGATTCTTTTTCTTTCGATTTACTTTTTGAAGGAAAGCCAAAAGAAGACTTTAAACCTAAAATCCAGAAATTTTTAGAACGAATTGAAGTATATCTTCCGTTCTTAGAACAATATCATTTTACAATTGATACTCAAAATACTTTTCCGCACAGTTCTGGAATCGCTTCTTCGGCTTCCGGAATGGCTGCTTTGGCAATGAATTTTATGAGTTTGGAAAAAGTATTAAATCCAGAAATGACTGATGCTTATTTCTATCAGAAAGCATCTTTTTTAGCGCGCTTAGGATCTGGCAGTGCGTGCAGAAGTGTAAAAGGAAATGTCGTTGTCTGGGGAAATCAGGCCAATATTGAGGAAAGTTCAGATTTATTTGGTGTTGAATTTCCACATACAATTCATGAAAATTTCAAGAATTATCAGGACACTATCTTATTGGTTGATAAAGGAGAAAAACAAGTATCAAGCACTGTTGGACACGATTTGATGCACAATCATCCCTATGCCGAAAGACGTTTTGCTCAGGCACATGAAAACCTCGATCAGTTAATTTCAATTTTTGAAAACGGAAATTTAGATGAATTCATAAAAGTGGTAGAAAGCGAAGCTTTGACTTTGCATGCGATGATGATGACTTCAATGCCGTATTTTATTTTGATGAAACCAAACACTTTGCAAATCATAAATGCAATTTGGAAATTTAGAAATGAAACGCAGATTCCAGTATGTTTTACCTTGGATGCCGGTGCAAATGTGCATGTTTTATATCCCGAAAACGTTAGCGAAAAAGTACTTCAATTTATTCAGGACGAATTAGTTGTATTTTGCCAGAATGGTCAGTACATTTGCGACCAAATTGGAGATGGCGCAATTGCATTATAATTTTCCGTATCTTTAATTAAAATTAGATTATGGACATTCAATTAGAAAAACATGAAGTGATAGATATTCTGGAAGGAACAGATGACCTTTCAATCATTTTGGCGGTCAAAAAATTGTTAACCAAAAAGAAAAAAGATTGGTGGGATGATTTAAC
>JBDTNT010000205.1:0-14489 GCA_039933615.1 Flavobacterium sp.
CCTTCGTCGAAATGACAATGTTATGTTTACTTTGTGGTAGTGTTACGTAAAATCCTTCTTTCGTCAGGATAACACAAAATAAGAAAATCTACGTCCAGTTTGTCATTTCGACACAGGAGAAATCACACAAGTTATTAACACACTAGAAATGGGATATTGGATGTGATTTCTCCTTCGTCGAAATGACAATGTTATGTTTACTTTGTGGTAGTGTTACGTAAAATCCACCTTCGTCGAAATAACACAAAAGTCGAAATGACACAAAACTAAATAAACGTTTTAAAGAGATATTTCCCCGCGTAAAGCAGTCTCAAAAATGGTTTTGAAGTTTTCTGCTTCTATTTTATGACCTAGCAAATACATTAGTTTTGTAATGGCTGCTTCGGTTGTAATGTCCTTACCTGAAATTACCCCTAATTCTTTAAGGGCAGTACTGGTTTCGTATTGTCCCATGTTGACACTTCCTCCGGAACATTGCGTAACGTTTACGATATGCAAACCGGACTGAATTGCTTTTTGAATCAGGTTTAAAAACCATTCTTCGGTTGGGGCATTTCCGGAACCGTATGTTTCCAGAACAATTCCTCTTAAACCGGGAGTTGCCAGAATCGAACCCAAAACGGCTTCGCTCATTCCAGGGAACATTTTTACAATGGCCACATGATTGTCTAAATTCTTATGGACAATGAGTTTTGCATCGGTTTTTATAGGAAGGAAAAGTTGTGAATTTAATTTAAGATGAACGCCTGATTCTACCAACTCCGGATAATTTGGCGCTGTAAAAGCCCTGAAATGTTCAGCGTTTACTTTAGAGGTTCGGTTCCCGCGGTATAATTTGTATTCAAAATACAAACAAACTTCACGGATTACGGGTTTGTCATTCTCCTGCAGTGAAGCAATCTGAATGGCCGTTATCAGGTTTTCTTTAGCATCGGTACGCAAATCCCCAATTGGCAATTGCGAACCTGTAAATACAACCGGCTTGGCTAAATTCTCCAGCATAAAACTCAATGCCGAAGCTGAATAAGACATTGTATCTGAACCGTGTAAAACTACAAATCCGTCAAAAGAGGTGTAATGGTCTTCTATGATTGTGGCAATTTTAGTCCACATTTCAGGATTCATATTCGAGGAATCAATTGGATTTTCAAATGAAACCGTTTCGATTTCACAATCCAATTGTTTTAATTCCGGGATTTTTTGCAATAATTTACTAAAGTTGAAAGCTTTGAGTGCTCCTGTCTCAAAATCTTTACTCATACCGATAGTTCCTCCGGTATAAATTAGAAGTATTTTAGCTTTAGATGACATCCTGGTATTTTAATTTGTTGACAACGGGATTGGCATACATTGACAGAAATCCTTGTCTTGTAACAGGATTGTCACTTCCGATTCGCATTTCTAAACGACGTTCAAAAAGCGATTTTTCGTTTTCCTTGTATAAATGTGCAAATTTATCCGTTCCGTTTAAAATATCGTAAGCGATAAAATTAGTCGGCCATAACTGATAATTTTTCAAAATAGAATCATCAATTACCTGTGCCAGTGCCTGAACCTGCTTGTTGGCATTATCATTTTCTGCTACAATCTGATCAATTTCTGTGTTTAAAACATCTCCAACAGAAATATGTATTCTCTTTTTAGTTCCCATGATACCACTTAAAATGGTCATGAAATCTTCATTTTTCTCTTTGATATAAACTTCGTTGTTCGCTTCTGCCATTAATTGCGGCATTTTCAGAACATCTGTCGGATCGTATTCGTATGAAATAGAAACGGGAACGATTTTTATTTTCTTAAAATAATCCATCAGATTGGCTTCATCAGAACCCATTCCGATCATTTTCAGGACTCCCGGATTGGTTTCGTCATTTCCGTCTTTGGTACGGCCTTCTCTTTGTGCAATCCAAACTGAACGATTTTCGCGAAGCAGTAATTGCCCCATGTATTCAGCCAGTAATTTAGAACTCTGCAACATTTCCCTTGGCGTCAGTCCTCTCAAAACCAAAAAGTTTCTGTTCAGTTTTGCCAGTGTACTTAAGAATGCTTTCTTAACTAAATTATCCCCAATTGCAGATGCTGTCATTACCAGACCATGTTCGAATAAACAAACATTCAGTAAGGTTGTATCGAGCAAAATATCACGGTGATTGGAGACAAATAAGTAGGAAGTGTTTTTTTCCAGTTTATCAAAACCTGAAGTAGTAAGTCCCTCAGAGCTTTTTTCGAGTACTTTTTGAATGGTATTATAAATAAAATTACATTGAAAATCACGGATTGAATGTGTCTTCCTAAGCTGATCTTTCCAAGCATCATCTTCTAATTCCGGAAAAGTAAAATTCATCATGGCTTTCATCATCGGATGATTGGCAACACCATGAAGTGCTTCATTTATTTCTGAATCATAAAACGGTCGAATGGCATCAAATCTCTGCATTAAATATCTATTTTAGTGGGCAAAAGAACAAAAAAAAAATTAAACTATTGTAAGTTCCGGGTTAAATACCAAAAACGTCTTTTGAATTTTGTGTTGTAATTGTCGCTATTTCTTCTTCGGAAACATCATAAATATCGGCTAATTTAGCTACAACATTTACAATATAACTGCTTTCATTCCGCTTTCCGCGATACGGGATTGGCGCTAAATAAGGTGAATCGGTTTCGAGAACAATATATTTTAGATCGATCTGATTTAAGAACTGATCAATTTTTCCGTTTTTAAAAGTCGCCACACCACCAATTCCAAGCTTCATATTATAGGATATCGCCTTCAAAGCCTGTTCCTGTGTGCCGGTAAAACAATGAAAAATCCCAAACAAGTCTTCGGATTTCTCTTCTTCCAGTATTTCAAAAATCTCGTCGAAAGCTTCACGACAATGAATTACAATTGGCAGTTTGTACTGTTTCGCCAACTGAATTTGTTTTCTAAAAGCAAACTGCTGCTCTGCCAAGTGTGTTTTATCCCAATACAAATCGATTCCGATTTCACCAACGGCATAAAATTTTCTATGGCCCAATTCGGCTTCTACATGTTTCAATTCGTCGAGATAATTATCTTTCACGTAAGTGGGATGCAAGCCCATCATTAAAAACACATTCTCCGGATAATTCTTCTCCAGATCGTACATCGACTGCGTTGCCGCAGCATCAATTGCGGGAATAAAAAAACGTGTTACTCCTGCATTTATGGCTCTCTGAATCATTTCATCACGATCCTGATCAAATTCTTCTGAATATAAATGGGTGTGCGTATCGGTAATAATTATCGTTGAATTCAATTTTTTAATTTTTAAAAAGGCAAAATTACGACAATATTAAAAACTTTCCAATTTGATGGTTTTATGCAGTTAGCATTTTATTTATGACAGTCAAAAAAAACGAGGAATCTCTTAAAGAGATCCCCCGTTCTGTAGTGACAAAAATATGTTTATTCCAAATCCTTCAGTAATATCTGGACTTCGACATAGTCCTCATAATCCTGTGGAATTGTAAGCAGGATTTTTTTACAGGCATTGTAATTTCTCTGTTTCAATTTAGATAAGGCAAGATTCCATGTTGCTTTGTCCTTATATACAGATGTTCCTGATCTTAATTCCTCGAAAACAGTTTCTGCTTCTTTATACTTACTGGCCTCCAATAATGAAATTCCATAAAAATACTGAAGTTCCGGTGTTTTTGTCTGCTTTAGAAGTTTTTCAAAAAGTGGAATTGCCGTTTTATATTCCTGAGCATTAAAAGCGATTTCAGCTTGTTGCAAAGTTATATTCGCCTCACTTCTTTCGGTAAAATAAGCCTGCTCGTGCTGATTGAAATCTTCAAAAGCAGGTCGCTGCATATAATTAAAAAAGAACGACCCTGTCAAAATCAATACAGCTGCCGCAGCGGCATACGTCCAGGGTTTAAACGTAATTACTTTTGATTTGTTTTTATTGAAATGCTTATCCGAAATCTTCACCAGATTCTCTTTGAACGCTTCTCTTTCTGCTGCAATTCCGAACTTATTTTCCAATTGCTGTTGTGCTGTTTTGAAAGCCTCAAACTCCGCAGCAAATTGCTGATCTTCGGATATTTGTTTTTCAAAATTCGCTTTTTCATCAATAGTTAGTTCGCCCTCAAGGTATTGATCGAATAATATATAGCGTTCTTCGTTCATGACTACTTATTTTTTAGAGATTTAAAGTTTTTGGTTTCCTGAATCCACTGTGTCAACTGGCCAATGCATAACGATTTCTTTTTACGGACATAACCATACGTTACGTTGAGCTTTTCAGCTACTTCTTCCATCGATTTAATTTCAAAACTCAGCTTCAATAATTCCTGGCATTTGTCTCCTAATTTTTGGAACATGGTGTCAAAAAGCTTTTGTTTTTCATCAAATTCTTCGGTTTGCTCTGTCAGTTCATGAGCAGATTCATTTATAGATCCCGCATCTTCATTAATTGTTACCCCTTTATTGGCTGTTTTTTTCAATTCGTTGAGCCATTTTCTTTTGCATAAAAGAAAAAAATAAGCATCAAACGGACAAGTCAGTTCCAGTGTATTGGCTTTCGCCTGATTAAAGAGGAGTATCATTATTTCCTGAACAATATCCTGTGCCTGATCCTGATTGCCGGAATTGTTCCGGATATAGAAAACGACTTTCGGGACATACTTTTTGTAAATCTCCTGAATTACAGCCGAATTATTCGCAGCAAGTCCTTCAATATATTTTTGGTCGGAATGAATTTTAGTTTTGGCCATAAAACAGCTTTTTAATCCGCTAATGTAAAAAGAATCTGAAAATAAATTTCAAAAACAAGGGTAACAATTATAAAATCAGATTGATATAACGAAGCAGGAAACTTTTAAAACAATTCAAAAAATTAAGAGAAATGGAAAGTTATCATCTTATAAATGAAAAAAGTCTGGACCGTTTTCACAAAATGCTTTCAGCAAAAAAACGTAACGGTTTTGTAATTATTGAACATAACGAAAAATTGCCTTATGCTGTTTTATCGAAAGAGAAGAAAGAAATCAATCATCCTTTTCATTTATTTCTTACGGTGATCACATTTGGTCTTTGGTCGATAATCTGGATTTATTTTATCATCTCGCTTTCGCGAAAGAAAGACATACTGGTCGCATTGGATGAAGATGGAAATGTTTTTGAAGAAAAGTGTTTTTCAAAATAAAATCCAAAAAAATAAAAATGAAGGGTAACAAAAATTCACCCCAATTGATCTACATATACAAACTGAAAATAAATTGAAAACCGGGGTAACAATTTTCCCGCACTAAACATCTATTATTAAATAACTATTAAAACTGAATATCATGAAAACAAATTTTAAAACAATCGGACTATTATTATTTGCAATAACAACATTGGTAAGCTGCGATAACAGCGATGACAGTAACAACGACAATAAGGTCTTACCTCCAACTTCTGCAGCCTTTAAAGGAATTACCGAAAAAGGAATCAAAAGAAATACGCAAAACTTTACCATAACAGCAGGATCCGGTGTAGTATCATTTACTTCGGCAAAAGGGGTAAAAGTAAACATCAACGGAGACTGTTTAACTAAAAACGGAAATCCGGTAACCGGAGCAGTTGAAATAGAGTATATCGAACTTTTTGACAAAGGAAATATGCTGGTTACCAACAAGCCGACAATGGGAGTTACAGCAGACGGGAAGAAAAATTTATTGATTTCCGGTGGTGAATTTTTCATCAAAGCTACACAAGGCGGTGTTGAACTTCAGACTTCGTGTTATATGAACATGTTAGTTCCTGCAACTTTAACAGATGGTGTAGACAATACGATGACTTTATGGACAGGTGCTGTTGATGAAGCAGGAGAACTGGCATGGAGAGAAGCTAAAGGCGGTGCAGATGGTGGTAACGGAAAAGGTGGCGTACAAGGTGAAGGAAATAATTATTATGTGACTTTCGGGAACTTTGGATGGACCAATGTTGACCGTTTTTACAGTGATCCAAGACCAAAAACAACTATTCTTGCAGATGTTCCGGAAGGTTATGACAATAATAACAGTGCTGTTTATTTGTCTTACGATGGAGAAGGAACAAATGCATTGGCTAAATTGGATACTTATACAGCAGCAGGATTATTCAGCGAACACTACGGACAAATTCCAATTGGATTGGCTTGCCACGTGATTTTTGCAACCGAAGATAATGGTCAATGGCGTTACGCAATCAAAGGGGTGACAGTGGCTGCCGGAGATATTTATACTTTCACACTTGCCGAAACAACAGTCGGCACCGAAGCTCAACTGGTAGCAGCAATCAATGCTATTCAGTAACTTACAAAATACTTTTAAGAAAAAGTGGTGATTTGCTCATCACTTTTTTTTACATTTAATCCGTTTTTAAATTAATCCTGGTGCTTTTCAGAAGCTAATCCTGCTACGGATAACTATCCGGGCCATGTCTTTTTCCGTTCGTTGCGGACAGAAATAAGGATCCCGTTTCCATCAGGGCTAAAAAACCTCCTCGATATGAAAAGACTTTTATGTTATTTTATTTTTCTTTCATCAGTAATGGCGCTGGCACAAACCAAAGTAAAAGATACCATTACCCGAAGAGCCGCTATTCTCTACAATCAGAATGGAAACCAGGTTACTTTCAAACCCGAAACACCTCCACTAATTCCGATTGCAGGCGCACCAAAACCAAGTTATTCTTATTTATGGGAACTTGGCGACGGACATTATACAAAAGAAGCCGAGCCTAAACATGTTTATAAAAACAAAGGAAATTATACGACAAGACTCGCCGTAACGAATAATTACGACAACGGAAAACCTCCGGCAACGCGCCCGAAAAAAGTCGCCGTAAATGACATCACCGATACTGATTATAAAGACATTGCTTCTATTGCAGATCAAAACGGGTTTGCCATCTTAAAAAACTGCGATCCGATTCCGGATCAGGAAATGGTAGTTGTAGTCAGTTATCAAAATCTGGAAAATTATGTTTCGAGCGGAAAGCTGTATTTGTTTTATAATGAGAAACAATTCAAAAGCAACAATTTCGAATTGGTGGATTTCAGGACTTATGCAAACGAGCGTGAAGTAAAAGAAAACACAGTTGCTGCTGTTGATGATCTTGACGATACCAAATCGTATCTGGCTTCTGCCGAGAGCACTTTCAAGACCAAAAAATACAGAAATACAACCACTGAAGAAGATCTTGACGCTTCTTTGTCTGATGCCCATAAAACGTATCATAATGTTTCTGTATTGGAATTTGATGATGCCAATCCGGGGGAAACACGCAATCTTTTTTACACTTTTAAAACAACTCCCGAAATGATCAAAGATACCAGTGCAACGGTGACGATGCGCGGGATTTTTGTTCCCAACAGAAGTTACAAGAACCACAAGATAAAAAATCTGGAAATGGAAATTGTAACGTCTCACGATCCCAATAAAATGGGGTCGAACGGAAGTTTTATGAATTACAGGCTGGTTCGTTTTAAAAGGGTAAATTTTAAAACCCGTTTCCAAAACAATGGTGAAGGCCCAGCCAGGATGATCCGGCTTGAAACCGATATCCCGGATATGTTCGACAAAAAAACTTTTAAAGTTGAAAGTATGTATCCCGAATGTCCCATTTGTCCGAAAGGTGAAGAACCAACCGTGAGTTGCCTGGACACGATTATTAAGCAAAAACAGATTTTCTTCACTTTTAAAAACATTTATCTGCCTGGGAGTGAACAGAAAAATGTACAGGAAAAAGACAGTACAAAAGGTTTTGTAAAATACTCGATGAAGTTTAACAAAGACTTTCATAAAGTAAAAACCCGAAGCCGGACTGCGATAATTTTTGACAAAAACGAACCTATAATTACCAATTACGCTACTACCCGATTTCTACCGGGAATATCTGTTGGTGCGAAAGCAGGTTACAATTTATATCCGGATTTAGATAATTCGACGAGTTATTTTGTTGGTGCTACTATCTCGCCTTTCAAATCGTATCGTTTTTACTGGCAGGCGGAATGGGTTAATAGTATCAATAAATATGATAGTGCCAGTAACGTAATTGACGAAGTTGTTGTAAATCCGAATGGTGTCAAACAACGCCAGCGTACTACAACAAGTACAGAAAATAAAAGCGTTAATTGGGAAGTACCGGTTCTGATTCGGTACAATATCAATAATTATATCGGAGTGGGTGCCGGTTTGCAGGCCAATTTCAATGTTTCGCAGGAACAGACCCAAAACATCAAAATTGAAAGTTTTGAAGGCGATTCAGATAAATTTATAATCAATACAAGAACGAATTCCAACTCCGTCAAAAATTCATTTGCCGATCTGAAAACCGGATTTTTACTCGATCTGACTCTTGGTGCTGCCAGGATAGGTCCGAGTCTGGGTGCACGATATGTAATTAATTTTGAGCAGAATTTCAATTATTTTCAGTTTTATGGAATTTGGAAATTTTAGTTTTTTTTAAAACCATATAAGTGATGTAAGTTCATTTAAGTGAAATTTACTGTTATTTTCTAACTGAAAATCGAGCTGTGCTTACTTTAAAAAAACTATAACTATAGACAAACAAAAATCTTACATGAACTTACATCACTTATATGGTTTAATTTTCCTTTTCATAAATCTGACGGTTTTGGCCCAGAAACCGATTAGTCAGGAAGATAAAATCTATAATGCTGTTGATGTTTTGGCAAATAATCCGAATACTGAAAGCCTGGATAATCTTGCTGCTGTGGAAATGGATTTCTGGAAAAGCCAGAGACCGAAATCTAAAGGCGAATTATTGGCCATTGTAGTTTTAAACTGCAATAAAGCCTATTATGAGAATCAATTTGGGGAATCGGAAAAAGCCATTAAAAGCTACGAAAAAGCCTGGCTGTTCTATCAAAAAAACAAGTTGAAAGGCTACGATATCATCGAATACTGCCTGAAACCTTTGGGTAATCTTTATACGATTATCGGCGATTATGACAATGCCGAAAATACCATTAAACAATATTATTTTATTGCGAATCTGGAAAAAAATGAAACTCAGAAAGTAGCAGCGATTCTTAATTTATCGAATGTGTATCAGAACACAGGAAATGTTTATAAGGCAATTGATTTAATCGAAAACACCATTCAAACCGAAAAACTAACCTCAACTCAACAAGGTCTTTTACTAAACAATCTTGGTGCTAATTATTCTTTGACGGGGAAAAATTCTTCTGAAAAGAAAACTGCTTTTGAGAAGGCTGAACGTTCTTTTCTTAAAGCCATTCTATTATTAAAAAAGGAAAAATCACAGGCAGAAACGTTGTCTAATTCGTATCGAAATCTGGCCAAATTAAAGATCGAACAAAAGGATTTGACCAAAGCTTCGGAATATTTTGAAAAGGCTAAAACTGAATTCAGTAAAACGCCACATCAGGAACCCCGAAAAAAAGCACAATTTTATTATGAAGCGGCTTTTCTTGCTTTCCGACAGGAAAAAATAAAGGAGGCCAGCCAAAATATTATTACTGTTTTCAAAACACTGCTTCCTGATTATCCGGATGCTAAAAATATTCTTCCTAATGAAAATTCGCTTTATGCGGAAACCGTTTTATTAGACGCTTTAGATTTACAGGCTGCCATTTATCTGTCGCAGCACGAACCTAAAAATGCGTTGAAAAGTTTTGCACTTTCCTTTCATATCGAAGAATTGTTTCAGTCGCTTCTGGTGTATGAAAATTCTAAAATCGTAACGCAGATCAGGAATCGGAACCGAACCGAAAAGTGTATTTCAATTTATTATTCTCTTTATGAAAAGGAAAAGAAAACGAGTTATATCGAAGATGCCTTTCTACTTTCGGAACAGACCAAATCGGTGGTTTTAAAAAACCGTCTGATCGACAATTCAAGTCTTTCCAGAGAGGAAAAGCTCATTTTGCAACAGCTTCAGAATTGGAATACGGTTATTATTAAAGAACAGCAAAAACTGGAATTGGCCAATATCCCTAAAATCAATGAAGCTATCAAAAAACAAAATGAGTTGATGCTTCTCCTTAAAAAGAGCCAAAATAAAAATGCTGCGGCATCCAGCAATACATTTGATCTTCAAAAATTATATAGCAGATTAGAGGGCGATAATGCTGTCATAACAACGTATTTTTTGGGTTCTGATTGTATTTATAATTTTACTGTTGAAAACAATGCAATAACACTTCATTATATTTCACTTGAAAGTACCGGTTTTAAAAACCTAATGGAATTCATTCGTTTTTTTAATGATCCAAATGCAATCATGAATAATCCGCAGCGCTATAATCAGCTTGGAAACAGCATTTATAAAAACCTTAAAATCCCTCCATCTAAGAACCATAAAAACCTTATTATTATCCCGGATGGCATTTTGAGTTTCCTGCCTTTCGAAGCTTTAATCACAAAAGAATCGGCTACAACGAATTTTGCCAAAATGCATTATCTGCTAAATGATTTTAATGTGGCTTATAATAATTCTGCTTCGTTTTATGTCAATTCCGTTTCGTCTTCTAAAACTAAAAAAACGGTTTTAGGCATTTTTCCTATTTTCGAAAATACCGATTTTGCCCTGACTTTTTCTAAGAACGAATTGCAGTCCATAAAGAAGAATTTCGACGGTCAGTTTTTCGAAAACGGTGATGCGACTTTTTCTAATTTCAAAAATAATGCGGGTAATTATTCCATTTTACATTTGAGCACCCATGCTTCTTCCGGTGATTTAAAAACTCCGGCAAGCATTAAATTCTCAGATGAGGAAATCCTGTATTCTGAATTGTACAATCTCCATATCAATCCGGATTTGGTTGTTTTAAGCGCCTGTGAAACCGGAATTGGCAAATTATACAAAGCTGAAGGTGCCATGAGTGTTGCAAGAGGTTTTCAGTTTGCGGGCGCGCAGAATTTATTATTTTCTTTATGGAAGGTAAACGATTTTACGACTTCTGTTTTTATGGCTGATTTTTATAAAAACATTAAAAACAATCAGGCTTATTTTGAGGCAAATGCCAATGCGAAACGTGATTTCCTGAATGACCCAAATATTTCCAATGCTAAAAAATCACCTTATTATTGGAGTGCTTTTGTTTATTACGGCAGCATTGCCCAACCTGAAAAATCTTCCAATTATATGCTGTACATCATTAGTATATTGATGGTAATTGCTTTATTTTTGGTTTTCAATCGTTATCAGAAATGGAAGATCTTCAGAAAGTCCTTAAAAAAGAAAAGTACCGAAAAATAAAATTCAAGATTACCAAAACCCAGCATTTATTAATTAAGGCAAAAATTAATGGTGTATCGGGAAATTTCATTTTAGATACCGGAGCTTCTAATTCCTGTATTGGTTTTGAAAGTATTGAGTATTTTGAATTGTCTGCCAAAAAATCCAAGACCAAAGCTTCCGGAGCCGGTGGAACTGGCATGGAAACCCAGATTTCTTCGCACAACCATTTACAGCTTGGCAGCTGGAAAGACGAAGATTTCAGCCTGGTTATTTTCGATCTTTCACATGTAAATGAGGCTTTACTATCGTATAAGGCAAAAGCTGTTCACGGAATTATTGGTGCTGATGTCCTGCTTAAGGGAAAAGCGATTATTGATTATTTTAACCATTATTTGTATTTGAAGTAGAATGCTTTTTAGAGAATTCCAGCAAATGCGATGAACATCTGCATTTGCTCCAAAGCAATTTTATCAAAAACATCAATCTCTTTCAAAAAAAGCACTGGTTGACCCTCATTTTCGTAAACTTTAATTGGCCCCACTTTTTTTTCGTCAAACAGATCAATATCTGAAAACTTGCAATCTCTTGCATAATCATTAAAATCGAGTTGTTGAAAAATAGAATTTGACATTATGTAGCTTTTAAGCAAAAATAATTTAAAAGGTAATCATAGTATGTTACTAGACAATTTATAAACAAAAAAGCCGACGTTTTTTACAAAACGCCGACTTTTTTTATTTTAGAAAGATCTGAAAATCTTAGTGTGTATGTTTCGGATTAAAACCGTCTTCACTTAATTCAGTATGCTCATAATCGGCAACCATTTCAGCTTCGTAATCGATTTTTTCTCCTTTACTCAATCTATGGATGATTTTCTCCATGATACTATAGATAACCGGAACAACAATTAAGGTCAAGAATAACGAAGAAATTAATCCTCCGATAATTACCCAGGCTAAACCGTTTTTCCACTCTGCTCCTGCTCCGGATGCCAATGCAATCGGGAACATACCAAATACCATCGCAATCGTAGTCATCAAAATTGGACGTAAACGAGCGTGATTCGCCTGAATCAATGCTGTTCTGATCGATTCTCCGGCAGCTCTTCGCTGATTCGTATAATCGACAAGCATGATCGCATTCTTACACACCAGTCCAATTAGCATGATAATACCTAAAATCGTAAAGATGTTTAATGTATTATTTGTTAATGCTAAAGCTAACATTGCTCCAATAAACGATAATGGAATAGCAAACAATACCACAAATGGGTGAACAAAACTATCATAAAGACCTACCATTACAAGGTAAACCAAAATAATAGCGGCTAATAAAGCGATTCCTAAAGTACCAAAACCTTCACTTTGGTTTTCCTGGTCACCTCCCCAGATATAGCTTACCCCTACCGGTTTTTTAAGCTTGTCTAATTTTGCCTGCCAAAGTGTAACAATAGTTCCGGAAGCAACCCCAACGTTTTGTCCCTGTACGGTTACAGAAGCGGTTTTATCTCTACGCTCTAACTGGCTCGGTCCTGAACCTTCTGTAATAGTTGCAAATTGAGATAATTTAATTTGTTGTCCTGCAGAATTGATAAAAATCAAATTACTTACATCAGTAATACTTTTTCTGTCAAAAGCATTGTATTTGATATTGATGTCATATTCGTATTCCCCAGCTCTAAATTTACCATCAGTGTTACCACTGTAAGCAGTCTGCATGGTTAAACCAACTGTTTGAAGCGTTAGTCCTAAAGCTGACATTTTATCACGATCAACTTTTACATTGATTTCAGGGTTTCCGTCTTCAACCGTTAATTTAATCTCTGTTGTTCCGGGAATTGTTCTTAATTCTGCTTCCGCTAATTTGGCAAAAGCCATAGCTGCATCAGTCGAAGGACCCGTTACGATTAATCCTAAAGTTGCATTATCAGCAGTTCCCAAAATACCAACCGGAACCGTTTTTACTTTAGCTCCAACTAATACTTTTTCTAATTTACGTTTGATTTTAGCTGCATATACAGAAGCTCCGTCAGTACGATCTTTTTGTTCGATCATTTTAACATCAATTTCCGCTTTGTATGCTGTTGCCTGAGAAGCTCCAAGTCCTTCACTGGTTTGTCCTACAGTTGTAATCTGACTGTGAACATATTCCTGTGTTTTCAAATAAGCTTCCGCTTTTTGTGTCATAAAGTTGGTTTGCTCTAACGAAGCATCTTTCGGCATTTCGATCTGAACTAAAAACTCCCCACTATCAGACGCTGCAAAGAACTCTCCACCAATAAAACCTCCACCAACTAATCCCATTGTTGAACCAAAGAACAAGACAAGAACAACAAGAATAGTTTTAATATAATGATCCAGACACCAGGTCAGCAATTCAGAAACCCAGTTTGTAAAACGAGTTAAATAACTTTCAAATCCAAGAATAACTCTTCCGAATAAATTTTTTCCTTCAATATGTTCCAATTTACCATAACGGGATGATAACCACGGAATAATTGTAAATGAAGCTAAAAGTGACAGTAAAGTTGAAATAATTACGGTAACACAGAATTGTGTAATGATATTAGAAACCAAACCGGAACTCATTGCAATCGGCAGGAATACCACCACAATTACTAAAGTAATCGAAGTTACGGTTCCGCCAATTTCCGCTGTTCCATCATAAGACGCACGAATTTTGCTTTTACCCATTTCCATGTGCCTGTAAATATTCTCGAGGACCACAATCGCATCATCGACCAGAATACCTACAACAAGAGACAATCCTAATAAACTCATTAAGTTCAATGTATATCCCATCAAATAAATACCAATAAAAGTGGCAATCAGAGACGCGGGGATAGAAACCATTACAATTAGGGAGTTTCTGATACTATGTAAGAAGAACAACATTACTAATGCAACCAAAACAACTGCAATTAATAAATCGTGTACAACCGAGTCTGCAGCTTCCAACGTAAAAACGGTACTGTCTTTTGCTACTTCAAGTTTTAACTGATTGGTTTTATAATCACTCTCAAGAAGGGCAATTGTTTTCAATAACTGCTCACTTACCGCAACTGCATTTGCATCAGATTGTTTGATAATTTGTAAAACAATCGCACTTTTCTGATCTACACGGGATATTTTTTCTGCAATTTTTTGCGTATCCTGAACGTCTGCAATATCCTTTAGACGAATTTGAATTCCGTTTTGGGAAGAAACTACTAAGTTTCTTAATTCTTCAACACTTTTATATTTACCCGCTAAACGAATTAATATTTTTT
>JBDTNT010000206.1:0-3328 GCA_039933615.1 Flavobacterium sp.
CCCAATAAAGGGGATGCAAAAGTACAATTAATTATTTTAAAACCAAATACCTTAATTGATTATTTTAACTGCTGATTTTCAGGAGTTATTTTTTTATATATAACAATAAAAAAACCATCTTTACAAAATGATGTAAAGATGGTTTCAAAGTAGGCTTATAAAAAATTAATTTACACTATAAAGATGTTGGCTATATCTACAACTTGTTGTGTAGTAAGTGGTTCGTCATAAGCTTCAGATCCTGCTGCAGCCCCAAATAAGGTTGCTGTATTATATCCTGCCTGCATTGTCAGTCCTTCACCGTCATAAACCGCTTGTGTTGCAGCCGGCATTCCCGTACCTCTGTCGCTATTGGAAATCCATCCTTTTAAACCACGCAGTCTTCTTACCTCTGAGGCATGACGTGCTTCAACAGAATGTATTTGTAATGCTGCAGTTAATAAATCCGGAGTAGAAATCAGGTTTGCCGCCTGACCTTTATAGGCTCTTACGCCTGTATCTTCAAATGCCTGTGCTAATGCCAAAAATGTCGGATAATCTCCAAACGGATCAAAAGCACCGCCAACAGTAAAATCAAAAGTCGGTTTTGGAACAAAGTTAGCACTTGAAGTTCCGCCAAGTCCGGCAATTAAAAATTTTACGTGATCGGCTTCATGATCTGCTATTTGCTGAAAAACTTTTAAATCACGACCACCATTTTCTGATGCCGGAATTACGCCTGAATCTAATGCCATCGCATAAAACTCGTTTTCCAGATATTCTAATGTCAGTGCAAATTGCAAAGCTCCAATTGGTGTTGCCGGAGTTGCAGTTATATCCTGAGCCATTGCTTTGTTAGCTAATGCTGATAATCCGAATGGAATTGATGCGAATGCTAAATTTTTTCCGAGATTTCCAAATTGAGTAAAACTATCTCTCCTTGAACCTGTGCTAGCCATAATACCTTCATTAGTAAAAGACTCTATAAATTTTAATATATTCATAATTTCTAGTTTTTATTGGATTATTATTAAGGTAAAAATTGAGCTGTAAATTGTGTTGTAATAAACCCACCGGCAATTGCTAATATTTTAGAAGGATCTTTTGCATCATCCAATCCGGTAGTCATATTTACGATATCATCCCCAGCAAAATCTTTAGAATTAGGATTAATTAAACTTCTGATAGCAGACGCATGTCTTGCTTCTACAGAAACAATTTTCCCGGCCAATAATAAATAATCCGGACTTTTGATCAGTTTTCCTGCTCCATTATAAGCTGCTACCCCAGTATCTTCAAGAGCTTTGGCAGTTGCAAGTACTTCAGTACGGCTATTAAAGTTTAAAGCACCATAATTAAAAGCCAATGTTGGCAGTAACTGAGAACTAGGATCTGGCAGTCCTCCACTTAAAGCAGCTTTGAAGAAATCTCTGTGAACTACTTCGTGATGGTATAAGTCTGTAAGTACTTGTTTTTCGATATCGTTAAAAGTGGCATTAAAATTAGAAGCGTTAACAACTTTAGTGTAAAAGTCAGCTTCTAATTGTTCTAAAGCGTAAGCATATGTTAAAACGCCAAAATCTCCGGCGCCCAAATCAAATTTTCCGTTTCTGACTCCCGGTAACATATTATCTACAACAGGGTCGTCATTATCATTATCACTACACCCGGCCATAAGTAACCCAGCACCAACAACAGTTAGTCCGCTAAGTTTGAGAAAATTTCTTCTGTTATTCAATGAAGTGTCAACCTCCTGAATCCTTACTTCGTTTTTCATAATTAAATTTTTTAAGGTTATTAATAGCAAATCATAATTATCTGTAAGTAAGTATTAACGAAATTTTAAACAATGCGGTTTTAGATTTTGTAATTTTTTAATACTTAATTTATATTTAAAGGCGGGATATTTTTTGTAATAAAATTCTTTGTTTGAATATTTTAAACCTTTGATAATCTGTTGACAGCCTTTGTTTTCAGAGGTTTTTTAAATTACACTTTTAAATAAAAACAAGTAAATGCTTATGGTTTTGATTGTTTTATGTGAGAATTTTACAATTTTTTGGGTTATAAAATATTATTTTTTTTAACATATTAATTATTTTAAGTAGGTTTTTACTTCATAATAAAATATCGATTATATGTAAGTTTTAAGAAAAAAACTTCTGATTTTTTGTCTTTTTTTTTAAATTCGTTAGAAAATAAGAGATGAATGTACTTTAAAATTTCACTCAGCTTTTATTTGGATTTTGTTGTAATTTCACTAATTCTACTATATTTGTATTAATTCCATAAATAATGATAGAATGAAAGCTAAAGCAACTTTAAAACAAATCGCGAAAGAACTCAATGTTTCTGTATCAACAGTTTCTAAAGCGCTTAATGACAGCCCTGAAATTAGTGAGCAAACGAAAATTAAAATTAAGGAGTATGCCAAGCTAAAAAACTACAAACCAAACGTGATCGGTTTGAATTTGAAGAATCGTAAAACAAAGACGATTGGAGTTATTATACCTAATATATTAAACTCTTTTTTTGCGAAGGTTTTTAGTGGTATCGAAAAAGTAGCGGACAAGAAAGGATATAATGTAATTACCTGTATTTCTAACGAATCTCTGGAAAAAGAAATTCATACACTTGACATGTTAAGTAATGGGACCATCGATGGTTTCATATTGTCGGTTTCAGAAGAAGCACAAAAATTACAGGAATACAGTCATTTTTCAGCTATTATTAATGACGGAACACCAATTGTAATGTTTGACAGAATTGCTGATGAAGTAGAATGCGATAAAGTCGTAGTTGATGATTTTGATTCAGCTTTAAATTCAACTCAGCATTTAATCAATTTAGGATGTAAAAATATTGCCCTGATCTCTTCAGTTGATAATTTGAGTGTTGGAAAATTAAGAGCCGACGGATATTTGAAAGCTTTAAAAGACAACAACATTCCGGTAAACGAAAAAATCATTCTTCGTACCGATTCCGAAGACGATATGAAAGCTAAAATTGACGCTATTTTTGATAATAAAATTGATGCGATTTTTGCTTTGGATGAAAATGATTCTGTAGCAGCCTTAAGAGTTAGCCTGAAAAAAGGATTCAGAGTTCCGGAAGATATCTCAATTATAGGTTTTGCAGACGGAATCCTGGCTTCAAGACGTTTGTCACCAAGTTTAACTACAATAAGCCAACATGGAATAGAAATTGGTGAGGTTGCTGCAAAAAGGTTAATCAAAAGATTAGAAGAAACCGAGGAAGAAACTTCAGATTACGAAACTATCGTAATTAAAACAGTTTTAAAAGAACGAGAATCGACTCGTAAATTATAAGTAAAAAAATCCATTCAATT
>JBDTNT010000207.1:0-10242 GCA_039933615.1 Flavobacterium sp.
AAGTAAGATGTTAAAGAATGGTTAAAACTTCGACCAATGACCTAATTTTAAGGACGAATTGTGAATCTATTTTTATATTTTTAAGAACTTTGGTGATTATGCTGTAGAAAAGCATATTTAATACCAAAAATAACGCAATATTACCATGAGCAAAACAACATTATCGCCTATAATTTCGGGCACTATGAATTGGGGGGTATGGGATAAAAACCTTTCGTCTAAAGAAATGGAAAACATGATACAAATCTGTATCGAAAACAAAATCACCACTTTTGATCACGCCGATATTTACGGATCTTATACCACAGAAGCCGACTTTGGAAAAGCTTTTCACGCCAGTAAAATTGCACGTGAAAGACTGCAGTTAATTACCAAGTGCGGAATTCAGATGATTGCTGAAAAACGTCCGGAGAATAAAATCAAGCATTATGATTATTCAAAAGAATATATTGTATGGTCTGTTGAAGAATCATTAAAAAAATTAAAAACGGACTATGTAGATGTTTTTTTGCTGCACAGACCAAGTCCGTTGATGCAGGCAGATGAAATTGCTGAAGCCGTTGAAAAATTAAAGGCAGAAGGAAAGATTTTAGATTTTGGACTTTCAAATTTTACAAATTCTCAAACAGAATTAATTCGTCAGAAAACGGAAGTAAGTTACAATCAGGTGCAATTTTCGGCAACGCATTTCGAACCAATGACCGATGGAAGTTTGGATTATATGCAAACTCATGGAATCCGACCGTTGTCGTGGAATCCTCTTGGAACTGTTTTTAGAGAAGACACCAAAAAAACACGTCGTTTGAAGAAATTGCTTTCAACTTTAGTCGAAAAATATCATTTTGGTTCCGATACACTTTTACTGTCCTGGATTTTAAAACATCCGGCAAAAGTGATCCCCATTGCAGGAACAGTAAATGTAGCCAGAATTCAATCCTTACTGAAAGCGGTAGAATTAGAAATGGATAAGGAAGACTGGTTTGCCATCTGGACAGAAAGTATGGGCGAAGATGTCGCCTGATTTTCAGTCTCAGTTTTAAAATGAGATCAATTTAAACAAAAAATATTTGCCACAGATTTTAGGATTTTCACAGATTAATAATCTTTTTTAATTTGTGGCAAAAAATAAAACAATAATAATGAAAAAAACAGCTTTAATAACCGGAGCCACAAGCGGAATCGGAAAAGCAACAGCGCAAATATTAGCTAAGAATAATTTTAAAGTTATCATTTGTGGAAGACGTTCAGATCGTCTAAACGAACTCAAAAAAGAACTTTCTGCTTTCACGGAAGTGCATTCTTTATGTTTTGACGTTCGTAACAAACAGGATGTTTTAGAAAGTATCAATTCATTGCCGGGTGAATTTGCTGCAATCGATATTTTAATTAATAATGCGGGTAATGCACATGGTTTAGATCCTATTCAGACTGGAGATTTAGACGATTGGGATGCGATGATAGACATTAATGTAAAAGGGCTTTTATATGTTTCTAAAGCAATAATTCCGCAAATGATCGAAAGAAAATCGGGACATATTATCAGCATTGGTTCAACTGCAGCCAAAGAAGTTTATCCGAATGGGAATGTTTATTGTGGAACCAAACATGCGGTTGATGCGATTTCCCAGGGAATGCGAATAGATCTTAATCCATTTGGAATTAGAGTAGGAGCAATTCATCCGGGAATGGTTGAAACCGAGTTTAGCGAAGTTCGTTTTAAAGGGGATGCCGACAGAGCTTCAAATGTTTACAAAGGTTTTGATCCCTTGCAGGCAGAAGATATTGCGGATATAATTCATTTTGTAGTTTCAAGACCGTATCATGTGAATATTGCTGATCTGGTGGTAATGAGCACCGCGCAAGCGTCGTCTACTATAGTGAAAAAGAATTAGAATTATTTTGCATAAAGTATGCTTTTGCAAATAAAAAGCGTGCTTTGCGTAAAACCTTGTGAACTTTGCGTTTAGATTTAAACGGAAAGTTTAAGAGTTTTTCGATAGTTTTAAGTTTAAAAATGGGTATGAATTACTGCAATTGGTATCAAAGAATAAATTATTAACATGATCAACAAACGTCTTTTAATCAAAAACTTACTCGCTCATAACGACGAGAGCAGTTTTTATGACAAAAAAAGACAGTTGAATCTGCATTCACGCGAAGGAAAAGGGAAGTTTCTGAAACACATTTGCGCGCTGTCAAATTCAAATCCAACCAATAATTCGTATATCGTTGTTGGTGTTGAAGACCAGGACAACGAAATTGTCGGCGATGACTTCTTTGATGACAGCCGGATTCAGAATCTGGTGAATGCTTTTTTAGAAAATCCACCTAAAATCCAGTACGAGAATATACCGTTTCCAAATCTTCCAAAAGATAAAGTGATCGGTTTGGTGACCATTAAACCCAAAAATAAAATATCTTATTTTAAAAAAGGAATTCACACTATAGTTGCGAATAGTGTTTTTGTGAGACGCGGGAGTAATTCGGTTCCTGTTGAAGGGGAAGTTGAAAAGAATTATCAAAACACAGAAACAGTCATCGGGATCGAAAATAATTCCCGAAACAGTATTCAGTATACGCTTGACGGAGTCATCGATTTCATGAATTTCAGGCACAAAGACATGTCGCCCAAATATAATGTCTTCAAAGAATTATTTGTGATCTGTTGGGCTGGAGTCCCTAAGAAATCAAGAGACAAAACCTTTTTGTCTCGTGTGGATATCGAATTGATTAATGAGCAGATTAAGCTTTTTTATTCGGCTCAGGATGTGGTTACGATTGTTTTTGATGATGATAGTTTCACAATTACAGAGTACGTTCCGTTAGGGTTGAATGATAAAACGAGTTATTATCCTTTGGAAGAGCAGACGATTCGGTTTTTTGATAACGGCTATTATAAAATTGACCGGAAAATGCTTTTTCAGCCACCGGAATTCAACAGGCGTATGTTGTATCATATTTACAATTCGAATGTGACATTGCTTCAGAAATTGCAAAAAGGGTTTATACTTTCTGAGCGTGAAATGCTGGATTTAGAAAACCTTCCGTCTACTTTTATGATTTGCTATTTGAATGGTTTTGATGATGCCAAACAGAAATTAATAGATTCTAAAGCGCTATTAAAACCTTTTGGACAGGTATATTTATCTTTTAAGGAAGCATTGCGAATTTTGCGAAAAATGAAATATGATGTTCAGTAGCAAGGTTGAAAGGTGCAGAGATTGAAAGGGCAAAGTTTATTGATAGCGTAAAAACGTACTGACTTTATCGTATGGGAAAAGAATTTCCTTTGCACCATCTGCATAAGAAGCTGCCTCATAGGAATTGTAATACAACAGTAATCCATCTTGTGTGTAAAAAATATTCTGAGGCAATTGAAATTTGTCATTTTCAAACATAAGCCCCGTTGCATTGATGTTTGCGTTTTCGGGAATATGGTATTTTATCCTGAATTCCTTTTCAGCGAAAGCCATAAATTCTTTTGGGTTTTTGAAAATCTGATCGTTAAAAATTGTCTTTCCGGTTTTAGGATTGAATAATAAAGACCGGAAACCCTGATACCCATGAGCTCCTCCCGTAAAAGTATAATGATCGATTTTTATATTTAAAATCTGATCAGATTGAAATTCGACATTACCAATAATTTTCGCTTCCCACCCATAAGTTTCACTCGGGAATTTTTTATGCATGTCTTCATAGGAAGCAATAAATGATGAAGCCAATGTATTATAGTCGGATGCTTTTAATGGTTCTTCTTCAAAATAAACAATTTCTTTTACTACACCATATACTTTTTTATTTATACTGTCCGCAACGATTTTACTGTTTTTTGCAATTGGAATATCAATATGAATATTTGGACAGTCTTTATCGCAGGGAATGGAGGTTTTTTTTTCAAATGTTTCATTTTCAAATGAAAGCTCTTTGTTACAACTAATGCAGATTAGAAACAAAAAGACTAAAAAAGAGTACTGTTTCATGTCTAAAAGTGTTAATTATATACAAAGGTAAGAAGTTGTGGCTGGATTAAAATAAATTAAACGGTAAATTTGTACTGTTAAATTAGGTTTAAAAAACGTAACTATATGAAATTCAATACGAAAGTAATACATGGTGGCCAGCATCATGATCCGAGTACAGGAGCAGTTATGCCTCCGGTATATCAAACTTCAACTTATGTTCAGACAAGCCCGGGGCAGCCTTTGGGAGATTATGAATATAGCAGGGCGTCAAATCCTACCCGTACAGCATTAGAAAATGCGTTGGCAAGTATTGAGAATGGTACCCGCGGATTGGCTTTTTCATCCGGTCTGGCAGCGACAGATTGTATTTTGAGAGGTTTTAAAGCCGGTGATGAAGTAATTGCTATGGATGATTTATATGGTGGGACATATAGAATGTTCTCCAGGATTTATAAAGATTCAGGAATTAAATTTCACTTTGTTGATATGACAGATATTGCAAAATTGAAGTCTTTAATCAATGAAAATACAAAATTGATCTGGGTTGAAACGCCAACAAATCCATTAATGAAACTGGCGGACATTCAGGAAATTTCAAAAATTACCAAAGAGCATAAAATCTGGTTTGCGGTAGACAATACTTTTGCTACACCCTATTTACAGAAACCTCTTGATCTTGGTGCAGACATTGTTATGCATTCTGCGACTAAATATCTGGGCGGGCATTCTGATGTTATTGCCGGAGCCTTAATTGTAAAAGATGAAGCTTTAGGGGAACAGTTGCATTTTCAACAATTCGCAACCGGAGCAACACTTGGACCAATGGATAGTTTTTTGGTTTTGAGAGGAATTAAAACACTTTCTTTAAGAGTTCAGAGACATTGTGAAAATGGCGAGAAAGTGGTGGAGTTTTTGAGTAATCATCCAAAAATAAAGACCGTTTATTATCCTGGATTACCAAGTCACCCTTTTCATGAAATTGCCAAAAAACAAATGAAAGCTTTTGGAGGAATGGTTTCTTTTACTTTTAATTCAGGTAAAAAAGAAGATTCAATTGCATTTTTAGAAAAGCTTAAAGTTTTTACTCTCGCTGAATCATTAGGAGGAGTTGAGTCTTTGGCAAATCACCCCGCTTTAATGACGCACGCTTCTATTCCTGCTGATAAAAGAGCTGAGGTTGGTATCACTGACGATTTAGTTCGATTGAGCGTTGGTATTGAAGATGCAGAAGATTTAATAGCCGATTTAGAACAGGCATTAGTATAAAAAACAAAACCCCAATTCGAAAGAGTTGGGGTTTTTTGTTTATGATATTTTGTGAATTCTAGAAATCCAAATAATAGATATAACCAACGTTAAACCAAACTTGGGAATCATTAGATTTATTTTCTTTGTATATGTCTTTGTTAGGATTTAAGCCATCAACCCAGTCAGAACTAAATCCCTGATAACGGATATCAAACATTAAATCGCTCATTTTGGCTAATTTATAATGCACACCTACACCAGTTACAAGAGACAGTACTACGCCGTTTTCAGTTGAAAATCCGAATTGGCGACCATCTGATGGAGTTAAGTATTTTGGATAGGTAGTGAAGGAATTTCCTAAAGGACCTAACGAAGAACTTGCTTTTGTTGAATAATAACTAACCTGAAGTCCTAAACTTACATAAGGACTAAAGCTGCCAACCGTGTTTTCAAAATCATGTATTTTCATGAATGGAGAAAACTCTAATTGGGTACCAAGATTAAATGTCGTAGAACTGCCGGTCATGGCTTTAAGTTGTTCCGTGGATATCTTAGGCGGATTTCTGTCAACTGCTTCTCCAAAATGTTTCAATTCAGTTTTGCTGAATGATAATTCTGATCTTACTTTAAAATGTTCTGATAAAAAACTTTCTCTTCGACTATTTGCAGAAAAGTTTAAAAAGTGAACAATTCCGACTTCAAATCCGGTATTTCCGACATTCGTTTCAAAATTATGTCTTTGTCCATAATCAGACTGAAAAGATACGGGGCCGAATATTATTCCTACTTCTTGTGCAATAGATTGCGCTTTGACAGCAGTTGAGAATCCGAACAGGGCGAATAATGTGAGTACTATAGGTTTAAGCATGGGTTTGGGCTTTCAAATCTTGGCAAATATATAAAAAACATGTACGATTCAAAATATAATATTGTCCTATTAGAAAATAAGTAGCAAAATACTTAATTTGCTAACTTTAATTAGGTTGTTTTGATGTAAATTTAGATGTGTAAAATATTATTTTTCCGATTGTTTGAAAAATATACAATTCGGTGATTCAAACGAAAAAAAATAACATTGAATTATCATTTTACCTTATCTTTGCGTGTCAAAACGAAAACGTTTTCTTAAACGTATTTTCTAAGTTTAAAAGAGTCAGAAATAAAATAATTTACTAGAATAATTTATTTAGAAATGGAACAAAAAATAAATGAATTTATGGCTCTTGTAGAGTCAAAAAATCCAAACGAGCCAGAATTTCTTCAGGCCGTTAGAGAATTTGCAGAAACGGTAATTCCATTTATTGCAGAAAGAAAAAAGTATGATGGAAAAAACTTACTTCTTAGAATTGCAGAGCCAGAACGTTCTATAATTTTTAGAGTTCCATGGGTAGATGACAACGGTGAGATAATCGTAAACAGAGGTTTTAGAATTCAGATGAATTCAGCAATCGGACCTTACAAGGGCGGGATAAGATTTCATCATACCGTAAACCTGTCTGTATTGAAATTTCTTGCTTTTGAACAAGTTTTCAAAAATAGCCTTACAACACTTCCTATGGGAGGTGGAAAAGGAGGTTCAGATTTTGATCCGGAAGGAAAATCTGATGGAGAGATCATGCGTTTTTGCCAGTCCTTTATGACTGAATTATGCCGTCATATTGGTCCTGACCTAGACGTACCGGCAGGAGATATCGGAGTCGGAGCAAGAGAAATCGGATATTTATTTGGTCAGTACAAAAGAATCAGAAATGAATTTACCGGTGTTTTAACTGGAAAAGGTCTTGCGTACGGAGGTTCATTAATTCGTCCGGAAGCAACAGGATATGGTGTTGTTTATTTTACAGATCAAATGTTGCGTACTATCGGACACGACATTAAAGGAAAAAGAGTTGCGATTTCAGGTTTCGGAAATGTTGCCTGGGGAGTTGCTTTAAAAATAAATGAATTAGGAGGTAAAATCGTTACCATTTCCGGGCCTGATGGTTATATTTATGATGAAGAAGGAATATCCGGCGATAAAATAGAACACATGGTTGAAATGAGAGCAACCGGAGATAACAGAGCCGAAAGATATATTGATAAATATCCAAATGCCGTTTTTCATAAAGGAAAAAGCCCATGGGAAGTAAAAGTTGATATTGCTATTCCGTGTGCTACTCAAAATGAACTAAACGGAGAAGATGCTCAAAAACTAATTGACAATGGCGTATTGTGTGTGACTGAAGCTGCAAATATGCCTTCAACATTAGATGCAATCAAATTGTTCTTAGATAATAAAGTATTATTCGCTCCCGGTAAAGCTGCAAATGCTGGTGGAGTTGCTGCCTCTGGATTAGAAATGACCCAGAATTCAATTCGTTTGAACTGGACCAGTGAAGAAGTAGATTTAAGACTGAAAGATATCATGGTTGGAATTCACAACCAATGTAAAAAATATGGTGCTGGCGAAGATGGTTACGTAAATTATGTAAAAGGAGCTAACATTGCAGGATTCGTTAAAGTTGCCGATGCTATGCTTGCTCAGGGTGTAGTGTAATTTTAATTTACAATTTTTATAAATGCCTTCATTTGTCTTCTGATGAATTGAAGGCATTTTTTTTTGGTCATTATTTGTAAATAGCAAATTCATGAGTTTTCTTCGGTTTGGAAGTGGTGAAAACGAACACGAATTATTTATGAAGAGAACAAAATTCAAATACTTACGTTTGTAGTATATTTGTCTATCTGAACATATTTGATAATGAAGAGAAGGTTTTTGTATATTTTGTTTTTATTGCTAATGCAATTTGTTGTCGCACAGAATAAATTATCCTGGCAGGGATATTTTTCGTTTAATGAAATAAAAGATATTTCAGAAAGTGCAACAACTGTTTTTGCTGCTTCAGAAAATGCTTTATTTTCAAAAAGTGCCGCTTCAAATCTTCTTAAAACTACAACTACGGTTGATGGTCTTTCAGGACAGACTATTTCGGCTATTTACTATAGCGAAACTTTCAAAAAAACAATTGTTGGTTACGAAAACGGATTATTAATTGTAATTAATGAAGCCGATGGAAGCATTCTTAAAAAAGTGGATATCATTAATAAACAGTTGCCGGCAAATCTCAAAAAAATAAATCATTTTATGGAACATAACGGTTTGGTGTATGTTGCATGTGATTTTGGAATTACACAATTTAATCTGACGACTTCTCAGTTTGGGGACACTTATTTTATTGGCGATAATGGCGCTGAAATAAGTGTAAAACAAACTGCTTTTTTCAACGGATTTATTTTTGCTGCTACATCAAGCGGAATCAGAAAAGCAGATATTGCAAATGCCAATTTAATTGATTTTAACCAGTGGAGTGTTGTCAATTCAGGTGACTGGTCCAGTATTGAAGCTTTAGATACACAACTTATAGGAATTAATGCTGCCGGATATATTCATCGGTATAATTCGAATACTTTTGTTGGATTTCTGCAGCTTCCGCAAGCTGCAACAGACATGCGGGCAAAAAGCCATAATTTGTTTATTACAACGGCAAATACGGTATATGTTTATAATAATCAAATGATTTTAATTCGTCAGATTTCAAACTCTCAGGTCATGAGCGATAAGTTAATTTTTACCTGCGCAACTTCTGTTGGTGATTTAATTTATATCGGAACAAAAGAGAATGGCTTGTTTTCGGCTTCTTTGACATCAGGCTCCACTTTCGAAAACAATATACCAGCAGGGCCATTCCGTAATAATATTTTTTCAATAGACGTTACTCCAAATTCGGTTTGGGCAGTTTATGGTGATTATGATTTGTTTTATAATCCGTATAATTTAGACAGCTACGGGATTAGTAAATATAATAATTCTGTGTGGCTGAATATTCCGTATGAAGATGTTTTGGATGCCAAATCGATAACGCGAATATTAGTCAATCCAAATAATGAAAAACAGGTATTTGCGAGTTCTTTTTTTTCCGGTTTATTAAAAATTGAAAATGATATTCCAACCTTTTTGTTTAATGAAAAAAATAGCGGATTAGAGACTTTAACAACTGAGGGGCCTACTTATATCGATGTACGTATCAATGCAACGGCCTTTGATAAAACTGGAAATCTTTGGGTTAGCAATAGCCGAATTAAAAATGGTTTGAAAGAGCTAAAAACCAATGGGCAATGGCAGACGTATCAGATAAGTTCGATTCTGAACGATCCTGAAGGGACGAATTTTTCTAGTATTGCAATTGATAAAAACAGTACAAAATGGATTGGAACCAGTAATGATGGAGTTGTTGGTTTTAATGAAAGTTCGAATACTTTCAAAAAAATGACTTTTGGAACAGATGTCGGAAATTTACCAACTGCCGATGTGAGGGCTGTTGCGGTGGATACAAAAAACCAGCTTTGGATAGGAACTACAAAAGGACTGCGGGTTTTATCTAGCGTTGGAAATTTTCAAACTGAAACTCAATTAAAGGCAAATCCAATTATTATTATCGAAGAAGATTTGGCGCAAGAGTTGCTTTATGAGCAATTTATTACCGCTATTGTAGTAGATGGAGCGAATAATAAATGGATCGGAACTGTTGATTCCGGAGTTTTTATGGTATCGCCAAACGGGCAGGAAACCAAATATCATTTTACGATAAACAATTCGCCTTTGCCGAGTAATGTTGTTAATGATATTAAAATTAACAGTGCAACAGGTGAGGTGTTTATTGCAACAAATAAAGGAATGATTTCTTTTAAAGGTATTGCGACCGACGCCAACGATGATTTGAATAATGTATATGTGTATCCTAATCCTGTACGGCCTGGATTTTCCGGAACCGTAAAAATTGCCGGATTAATTGATAAAGCCAACATAAAAATAACCGATATTGGAGGAAATCTGGTTTATGAAACTACTTCCGAAGGAGGGACAATAGAATGGGATACCAGTGCTTTTGGTAAATACAAAGTAGCTTCAGGAGTGTATATGATTTTTATTTCTGCACAAGATGGCGGTGAAACAAAAGTTAAGAAAGTTATGATTGTCAGGTAGTTTTTAGTC
>JBDTNT010000208.1:0-13082 GCA_039933615.1 Flavobacterium sp.
TAAATTAAAGAAAGGGATGACAAACATCCCTTTTCTTAGTCTTCAAATAATAATATAGAAAATTTTACTACCAGAACTTAACGTATAAAGCTACGATAACCAATAATGTAATTACGATTAAAACTGTAGTTTGTGGTTTTACTTTAAACATTTCAGAGTCTATTTCAAATGCTTTAGGATTTACTTTAGGCCCTGCAAAACTTATTGCAATCATTGCGATCATTGTAAAGAAGAATGATAACCCCATACAAATATGGAATGGAATTTCGTAAGCTCCTTTTCCGTTCGGATAAGCGGTATATAAAAGTGTTTCGTTTCCAAAAAGCATTGGAGCATATTCGTTGAATAAAACAGAAAGTACAAATCCTAAAATCACACCCACAATTGCCGCAGTTCCAGTAGTTCTTTTCCAAAACATACCAAGGAAGAACATTGCGAAAACTCCGGGGCTGATAAATCCGGTGTATTTCTGGATGTATGTAAATCCACCAACGCCACCAATTCCTAAAATGTCATTCCATGTAAATAGAACAGCTAAAAGCATCGCGGCAAAAACGGCAATTCTTCCAATGTTTACCTGTTGTTTTTCGCCTGCTTCTTTCTGAATGTATTTTTTATGAATATCTAAAGTATAAATAGTCGAGATACTGTTTACTTTTCCAGCCAGCGAAGCCACAATAGCAGCAGTCAAAGCCGCAACAGAAAGTCCTTTTAATCCCGTTGGAAGGAAAGTCAATACGGCAGAATAAGCACCATCTTTTCCACCAACCAATTGTGGTAAATGTCCGTTTTGGTATAAAACATAAGCAGCAATACCAGGTAACATTACGATTAACGGCATTAATAATTTAAGGATACCGGCAAATAAAATACCGGTACGGGCAGTTTGCAAATCAGCACCCAAAGCTCTTTGAGTAATGTATTGGTTACAACCCCAGTAATTTAAATTGATAATCCAGATACCGGCAAGATAAGACATCAAACCAGGAAAAGTCAAATATTTGTCAATATCGAGTTGAGATGAAGTTGCAGTTGGTTTTGGGATAATCATTTTGAAATGCTCCGGAGCTTCTCTCATTAAAACTTTAAAACCTGCAATAGCATTTTCGCCAACACCAAAATATTGTCCAACAGTGGTTAGTGCAATATAAGAGGTAACCAAACCTCCAATAATTAAAACAGCTACCTGAATAACGTCTGTATAGGCTACAACCTTCATTCCTCCTAAAGAAATCAGTAAAGCGAATAAAGCAAGTCCAATCATAATTACGTGTAGATATTCTCCACCAGCAAGTCCGTTGATAGCCACTGCTCCTAAATATAAAATAGAAGTTAAGTTTACAAAAACGTACAAAAACAACCAAAAAACAGCCATAATCAATGCAGTCGATTCATTATAACGTGTTTTTAAGAATTGTGGCATAGTGTAAATCTTATTTTTAAGATAAACAGGAATAAACCAGACTGCTACGATAATTAAGGCAACAGCAGCCAGCCATTCGTAAGCAGCAACAGCGATTCCAAGAAAGAAACCTTCACCGCTCATTCCGATGAATTGCTCCGCAGAAATATTAGAGGCGATTAAAGATGCCCCAATAGCCCACCAGGTTAAATTTCCTTCAGCCAGGAAGTAAGCCTTAGCATCTTGTTCGTCTTTTTTACGTTTGTTGTAAATCGTAAAACCGTAGGATGACACTACGATAAAGTAGATAATAAAAACCGCATAATCTGCGAAAGCAAGGTTCTGGTTCATTGTTAGTAGTATTTTAAAAAATTAGTAAAGGTGATTATTTGTTTATTTCGGATTTTTGAAAACTATTATTTTAGTATTTAATTTGGTTTAAAATATTGTATATGTTTTTATACTGTTATTTTTTTATCAAAAAACAAGCTAAAGCCAAAAATAAGATAAAAATTCAGTTCCGCACTAAAAACAAGTGTGTTTTTAACATTTATAGCCGCATTATTATATTATATGTAAT
Organism: Flavobacterium sp.; assembly: GCA_039933615.1. Lineage (GTDB taxonomy): Bacteria > Bacteroidota > Bacteroidia > Flavobacteriales > Flavobacteriaceae > Flavobacterium. The sequence continues at coordinate 1,983 of JBDTNT010000208.1, forward strand.
TTAGTTCGCTTTTCCTTTGCTTTTATAATGCACATCTGATAATTGTCTTAAAACTTCTGCACTTTTTTCAGGAGTAATATCACGTTGTGACTCTCCTAACATTTCATATCCAACCATAAATTTCTTAACCGTTGCAGATCGCAATAATGGTGGATAAAAATGCATGTGAAAATGCCATTCAGCATGTTCCAGACCATCTGTTGGAGATTGATGAATTCCCGATGAATATGGAAAAGAAGTATTGAATAAATTATCGTATCTAGTTGTAAGCTGTTTCAGGATTTTAGCGAAAGAATTCGATTCATCAGCTGTAAAATCAGTGATTTTCCCAAAAGTCCTTTTGCTGATAATCATCGTTTCGTAAGGCCATGTTGCCCAAAAAGGGACCAAAGCAACAAAATGATCATTTTCGATTACAATACGTTCTCCTGATTTTAACTCAGCCTGCAGATAATCTGCCAGCATTGTTTTACCGTTTTTGTCAAAATAGGCTTTAAGGTTTTTCTGTGTTTTTTCGACTTGGGTTGGCAGAGACGATTGCGCCCAGATTTGTCCATGAGGGTGTGGATTACTGCATCCCATTACACTTCCTTTGTTTTCGAAAATCTGAACGTGGTTTATATATTTGATATTTCCCAGATCAGTGTATTCTTTCTGCCAGGTTTTAATGATATTTTCAATTCCTTCAACATCCATTTCCGGTAAGGTAAGATCATGTCTTGGTGAAAAACAGACCACGCGCGAAATTCCGCGTTCTGGCTGTGCCTTAAAAAAAGTATGTTTGATATCCTCTTCAAACATGATTTCGTCCTGCTTCATTGCGGCGAAATCATTTTCAAATACAAAACTGCTTTCGTATTTTGGATTGCTGACGCCATTGGCGCGAACATTCCCCGGACAGAGATAGCAGGTGGGGTCGTATTTTGGCAGCGCTTCAGTTGAAATAGTTTCGTTTTGGCCTTGCCATGGACGTTTTGAACGATGAGGTGATACTAAAACCCATTCGTTGATTAGTGGATTGAAACGTCTGTGAGGATCTTCGGTAATGTCAAAATTTTTCATTGTACTTGTAGTGGTATTAAAGTAGTGTTGTTCCGTTTGAGATTTTTACATCATAAAATTTTAATTCAATCCCAAATGTATCTAAATAAAGATTTGAAAACTTATGTTTAACCTCATTTTCATAACCTTTTTTAATTAAATTGATGGTACAGCCACCAAAACCACCACCCATAAGCCTAGAACCAATTACAGAATTATCTGTTTTTGCCGTATCAACAAGCATATCCAGTTCCGCACAACTCACGGCATATTCCTGCGATAACCCATAATGAGTCTCAAAAAGTAACGCTCCTAAAAGCTCAATATCGCCATTATCCAATGCCTCGCAAGCTTTTATAACGCGATTAATTTCTTTTACAACAAAATGCACTCTTTTAAAAACAGTCGGGTTCATTTTATCCTGAATACTCAAAAGCTGTTCTTCGGTACAATCCCTAAAACTTTTTACTTCCGGAAAATGATTTTTAATAATTAACAATCCTTCTTCACATTCGATCCTTCTGGTATTATATTCAGAGGTAAAAAGCGAATGTTTTACATTACTGTCCATTAAGATCAGAGAATAATCCTTGAAATTAGCATCGTGATATTCATATTCCAACGTATTACAATCCAATTTGATTACTTTGTTTTCAATTCCGTGAACGCTTGAAAACTGATCCATAATTCCGCAGTTGATACCCACCCAATGTTCGGCTTTTTGCCCCATTAAGGCGATGTCAACTTTTTCGATTGTAAGGTTGAAAAGTTCTTTTATGCCAAAAAGCATTCCGCACTCTAAAGCTGCAGAAGACGACAACCCGGAACCAACCGGAATATTACTGCTGAAAACACAATTGAAACCTTCAAAAGAAAAACCATTGTCCTGTAATTGTTTGATCACACCCAGAATATAATTCGTCCAGACAACATCACTCAATTGAATTTCCTGAGTCAGGTCAACCTCGAATTCCTCCTTTAAATCAATGGCAATTATTTTAGATTTTGTAGTGTTGTTTTTCTCAAACGCAAAGCAAATTACTTTGTCAATTGCAGCCGGTAAAACATAACCGTCGTTATAATCAATATGTTCCCCAATAATGTTGATTCTTCCTGGAGAAAGCACAGTTTTTTGAGGAGAAGAACCAAATGATTTCTCGAAAAATGCCGTCGTATCCTGTATTAAAATGTCATTCATTATGCTGTAATTGTAAAAGTGTTGTCCTGTAGTTCTATTTTAAAATCTTAACGTATGTTTTCAAATCTGTAAACCGTTTTCTGAATGTATTCTTCCCCTTTTTTCAGGATTGAATTCGGAAAATGTTTGTGGTTTGGTGCGTCAGGAAAATTTTGTGTTTCAAAACAAATTCCGCTTGACGGATGATAAGCGGTATTTTCTTTTCCTTTTATTTGGTCAAAACAATTTCCGCCAACATAAATATGAACACTCGGCTGATCCGTGTAAACGCTCATTTGTAAATTGTTTTCTGAGCTGATTAATTTGGCAACAACATCTGTTTTGGAATTCACCACAAAAGAATTGTCAATCGGAAAAGGGCATTTTTTTTGGGTCCTGAAATCGAAAGCATGATTCGTCAAATCCGTTAAATTTCCTGTTGGAATATTGTTTCCATCCGTTTCCAGCATTTTGACAGATTTAATAAACACTTCCTGATCTAAAACGTTCGAATCATGACCGTTGAGGTTGAAATAACTGTGGTGTGTCAGATTGATAACCGTATCTTCAGTTGTTGTAGCTTTATATTCTAATTTTAGTTCATTTTGTTCTGATAAAGTATAAGTCAGATAAACATGCATTTCTCCGGGGAAATTTTCATCAGAGTCTTCACTTAAAAGACCAAAAGTAATCGACGGATTCTCACCCGAAGTTAAATTGGCCACATTCCAGGCTTTTCTTCCAAAACCAAAAGTACCACCATGCAACGTATTACCATTGTTATTGGCCTCCAGTTGAAAAGTTTTACCACCGATAACAAAAGAAGAATTGTGTATTCTTCCGGCATAGCGGCCCACAGTTGTTCCGAAATAAGGGGCACTTGGTAAATTATACGATTCCAGATAGGCTTCCAGATTGTCAAAACCTAAAACAACATCTTTCAGTGTACCATTCGAAAGCGGAACCTGCAAAGAAGTTACGGTTGCTCCATAATTGATAAGCTGAACTTTCATTCCATTTTTATTGGTCAATTCAAAAGAATAGATTTCTTCTTTGTCGGGCATCAAACCAAACAATTTATAATCGGATAGATTCTTAAAATGAGATATATGTTTTATTTTCATATAATTTTTATCAAAAATGAAATTCAAAAATAGAAACATTTCCAAAAAACACATACCAGTACCTACCAGTTTTTTGTACCTTGCACCCAAAACTATTTTTTATGAACGTAATTTCTGTCCAAAACAATTTAGGGCTTCCAAAATATAAGCAGATAATTCTTTCAATTGAGAAAGCTATCGAAGAAGAAAAATTAAAAAAAGGAGACAGGCTTCCGTCAGTCAATAAAGTTTGTCTGGCTTTTTCATTATCGCGGGATACCGTTTTACAAGCTTACGATGAACTCAAAAAAAGAGGTATCATCTATGCAATTCCAGGGAAAGGATATTATGTAAAAAGCGTTGAAACCACGCTAAAACACAGGATTTTTTTACTTTTTGATGAATTGAATATTTTCAAGGAAGACATTTATAATTCGTTTCTGAAAAACATTGGAAAGAATGTTCAGGTCGATATTTTCTTTCATCATTTTAATGTAAAGGTTTTTCAAAAGCTGATAAATGACAGCAACGGAAATTACACCAAATACATTATTATGCCGACGGACTTAAACGATATAGTAGATTCTGTAAAAACCCTACCAGTAAATGAGGTAATCATACTGGACCAGACCAATCCGAACTTAAAATTATATCCGGCAATTTATCAAAATCATAAAAAAGATATTTTTGAAGGATTGTATAAAGCAAAATCAAGACTAAACAAATACCAAAAACTCATTCTGATTTTTCCGGGATTCAGGGAACCGCTTGGAATGAAATTGGGTTTTGAGGATTTTTGTACTGAATATCATTTTGAACATGAAATTATTACCGAATTTACAGAAAGAGAAATTACAATTGGAGATCTTTATATTATTCCGAACGATCGGGATTTGGTAAAAGTTATTGAAAATGCAGGAAAGCAAGGTCTGAAATTAGGAAGTGATTTTGGCATTATTTCCTATAATGAAACACCGCTGAAGAAAATTGCAGCAAATGGAATTACAACAATTTCGACTCATTTTGAAGCCATGGGAAAAATTCTCGCCGAAATGGTCTTAAAAGGCAAAAAAGAGCAAATTGAGAATAAATCATCATTGACCATGCGAAACTCATTATAACTTTTGAGACCGTTTCGTATTCATTTATTAAAAGTAAACCCTGAAAGTTTCTGGCTCTCAGGGTTTACTTTTTAGCTTTATATATTTGTAATTTATAAATTCAACACAAAATCATTCAATAACTTTTCCTCGTATTTTTCTTTATTGAAAGTATATAAATAAGAACCTTTACGGGAAGATCCCATGTCTTTTTCCTCTAATTTATTTAAGATTTCAAGAGAATTAATTTTGCTGATAAAATTTCTTTTGTCTAATTCTTTGCTTAATATGGCTTCATAAAGTTCTAATAACTGGCGCATGGTAAACTTTTCAGGCAGCAATTCAAATCCAATTGGTTTTATGGATGTTCTGTAACGCAATCTTCTGATTGCATGCTGTACCATTTCGTCATGGTCAAAAATTAGTTTTGGCATTTCATTGATGCTAAACCATTTCGCATGATAATTCTGAATCAGTTCTGCATTGTGATTTTCGATATTAATCAGTGCATAATAAGACACCGAAATAGTTCGCTCAACAGGGTCACGATCGATTTCACTGTAGGCATACAACTGCTCCATGTAAATATCATTAAGACCTGTGTAGCTGTTTAATATTCGGATAGCAGCATTGTCTAATATCTCATCCCGCTTTAAAAAACCACCAATAAGAGACCATTTTCCTTTTTCAGGCTCAAAGTCTCTTTTGATTAAAAGTATTTTCAACCCCTCATGGTCGAATCCAAAAATGATACAATCTACTGCTAATAAAGCTTTATCAGCAGAGCTATAACTGTTTAGCATATTCTCTTATTTATTGGTAAATATATAAACTTCCACACATGTTTCATAATTTATTAATGTTGATTTTACACTTAATAAATTATGAAATAAAATAATCTATTTATTTTTAATTATTCAGGACAGAAATCAGCATTCGGTTTTCTCTTATCGTCGCCAAATTTAGTGTAAAGTTATCTAATTGAATATGATTTCTGTCAAAACCAATTTTAAATATTTTCAGCCAATAATTTATGAAATATGTTTTTATTTATGGTTAAATTGACCATTAGTTATTTTTTTAACTATATTTACAAATGTTAAATCAACACTTAATATTCGTTTTAATGGTTTTTGGGATGTGAAAAATGGTAAACAAAAGGATATCATCACATATTAAAAACTCTTTTTTTTCAGCAATCAATAATTTATCAGGTTACAGAATAAACCACCCTTTTTAAAATAAATAAATATGAAAAACTCTTTTTTAATCTCATGTATTTTTACTTTTTGTAGTCAGATTACTTTTGCTCAAAAAGAAACCACAGTAATTTCAATAAAAAATGTTTCAGATGCGCCAACCATAAACAGAAACATTTACGGTCATTTTGCAGAACATCTGGGGCGTTCCATTTACGGTGGTTTTTTTGTGGGAGACACTTCAAAAATTCCCAATACAAAAGGAGTCAGAAATGACATCATTAAAGCCTTGAAAGAATTGAAAATCCCAAATTTAAGATGGCCCGGAGGATGTTTTGCCGATACTTACCACTGGAAAGACGGAATCGGACCAAAAGAAGAGAGACCTACAATTGTCAATCAGTGGTGGGGTGGGGTAACCGAAGATAACAGCTTTGGGACACATGATTTTTTGAACATGTGTGAATTACTGGGCGCAGAACCTTATTTGTCCGGAAACGTTGGAAGCGGGACTGTTCAGGAATTGTCAGACTGGATCCAGTATACCAATTTTGCAGGCAAAAGCCCGATGAGTGATTTGCGTAAAAAGAACGGAAGAACAGAGCCCTGGAAAGTTACCTTTTGGGGAATTGGAAATGAAGCCTGGGGATGCGGTGGAAACATGACAGCCGATTATTATGCCGACGAATACCGCAAATATGCCACTTTTATGTCGGACTGGGGCAATAAAGAAGGACTGATGCGTATCGCATCCGGATCAAATAGTGCCGACTATAACTGGACGGAAACTTTAATGAAAAATATTCCCCTGCACCTTTTGGGTGGAATTGGCGTGCATCATTATTCGGTAATCAACTGGGATAAAAAAGGGGATGCTGTAGCTTATACGGAAGAGGAATATTTCAAAACAATGAAAGAAGCTTTGAAAATGGAAGAATTGGTAACCAAACATTCCGCCATAATGGATAAATACGATCCAAAGAAAAAAGTGGCAATGATCGTTGATGAATGGGGAGGCTGGTATGATGTTGAAAAAGGAACCAACCCCGGATTTTTATATCAGCAAAACACATTGAGGGATGCCGTTCTTGCCGGAGCAACGCTAAATATTTTTAACAATCATGCCGACAGGGTCAGAATGGCGAATTTAGCACAATGTGTCAATGTACTTCAGGCTGTAATCCTCACAGATAAAGCCAAGATGATTTTGACACCAACCTATCACGTCATGCAACTGTACAGCGTACATCAGGATGCAAAATTACTACCGATCAATTTCAATTCACCTGCTTATACCTTTAATGGGGAAACACTTCCAGCAGTTTCGGCTTCCGCTTCTAAAGATAAAAATGGAGCAGTCCATATTTCATTGGTCAACATCGATTCAAAAAATAGTAATAAAATTGAAATTGATACAAAAGAACTGTCAGTTAAAAACTTCTCAGGAAAAATCATAACATCAAAAAAACTACAGGATTATAATTCATTTGAAAATCCGGATAAAATTGTCCCAATTGCTTTTAAAGACTTCGAAAATAAAAAAGGAAAACTCGAAATTACAATCCCACCTTTTTCAGTAATAGTCTTAGAAGGAAAATAATGCTGAAATAATCGCAACATAATAAATTTAAAACTGACGTTTATTTTTTGTTTTCAGCATAAATATCTGTTTTGATGCATTATTTGTAAAAATGAATCGGTGTGTTTTTTATTAAGTGTTTATTGTACACTTAATAATTAATTATTTTTATATTTGTCAATCTTTAAAAATTAATTTCGAAATGAAAAATTACGTAATAGGATTGGACTACGGAACAGATTCTGTTCGGGCGGTGCTTATAGACACTGAAAATGGACAGGAGTTGGCATCAAATGTTTCTCATTATAAAAGATGGAAAAACAAACAATATTGCGACGCATCAATTAATCAGTTTCGTCAGCATCCCTTAGATCATATTGAAGGTTTGGAAATTACCATTCAAACTGTTGTAAAAGAAAGCAAAGTAGACCCTTCGTTGGTACGTGGAATCTGTATTGATACCACGGGATCTTCTCCTGTGCCAGTCACTAAAGAAGGAATTCCGCTTGCCCTGACAAAAGGTTTTGAGGAAAATCCGAATGCGATGATGGTATTGTGGAAAGATCATACTTCAATAAATGAAGCAAACGAAATCAACGAATTGGCAGTAAGCTGGGGCGGCGAAGACGTTACCAAATATGTGGGAGGTATTTATTCATCAGAATGGTTTTGGGCAAAAATCCTGCACATTGCAAGAGAAGATGAAGCAGTAAGAAATGCAGCGCACACCTGGATGGAACACTGCGATTTAATGACGTATTTATTAATTGACGATAAAGATTTAAAATCATTCAAAAGAAGCCGTTGTGCAGCAGGACATAAAGCAATGTGGCACACCGACTGGAATGGTTTGCCTCCGGTAGAATTTTTAGAAAAATTACATCCGTATTTAGCAACGCTTCGTGGTAATTTATACGATGAGACTTATACCTCAGATCTAGCTGCCGGAAAATTAAGCAAAGAATGGGCAGATCGTTTAGGACTTTCTACAGACACTATTATCGCTGTAGGAACTTTTGATGCACACTCTGGAGCTGTCGGAGCAAAAATAGAAGAGCATACTTTGGTTCGTGTAATGGGAACTTCAACCTGCGATATTTTAGTAGGTTCGAAAGAAGAAGTGGGAACCAAAACCGTTCGTGGAATTTGCGGACAAGTTGACGGATCTGTAATTCCGGGTTATATTGGTCTTGAAGCAGGACAATCTGCTTTTGGCGATTTACTGGCCTGGTACAAAGAATTATTGATGTGGCCTACAGAGCATTTATTAAGTGCTTCTACAGTTTTAAATGATGATCAAAAAGAACAATTAAGACAAGAATTTGATGATAAAATAATTGTTGAATTGACAAAAGAAGCGGAAAAGATTCCAGTTTCAGAAAGTCTTCCAATTGCGCTGGACTGGATTAACGGGCGCAGGACTCCGGATGCAAATCAGGAATTAAAAAGTGCAATTTCAAACTTATCATTAGGAACAAAAGCGCCTCATATTTTTAAAGCTTTGGTAAATGCAATTTGCTTTGGAGCGAAGAAAATCGTAGACCGTTTTGAGGAAGAAGGAGTAAAAATTGACAGCGTTATCGGAATTGGAGGCGTTGCCAGAAAATCACCTTTTATCATGCAGACTTTGGCAAATGTGTTAAATAAGCCAATTAAAATTGCAGCTTCAGACCAAACACCGGCTTTAGGAGCGTCCATTTATGCAGCAGTTGCAGCCGGAATCTATCCGAATGTAATTGAGGCAAGTCAAAAAATAGGAAGTGATTTTGACGGAGAATATTTCCCCCAATTAGATAAAGTAGCAGCTTACAATAAATTGCTGGTTGCATACGATCAATTAAGTGCTTTTGAAGATCCAACTATTAAAATTTCCCAACATGAGTTCTCGATATAAAGATTTAAAACAGGAATGTTATGACGCCAATATGCAGTTAAACGCATTGAATCTGGTGGTGTACACTTTCGGAAATGTAAGTGCGGTTGACAGGGAAAACGAAGTTTTTGCTATCAAACCCAGCGGCGTTCCTTATGAAGATTTAAAACCGGAAGATATCGTGATTGTAGATTTTGATAACAATATTATTGAAGGAACAATGCGTCCTTCATCAGACACAAAAACGCATGCTTATTTATACAAAAACTGGCCGAACATAGGTGGAGTAGCGCATACGCATGCTACTTATTCTGTGGCCTGGTCGCAATCACAACGTGATATCCCTATTTTCGGAACCACGCATGCAGATCATCTAACGTCAGATATTCCGTGTGCTCCGCCAATGAGCGATTCTTTAATTGAAGGGAATTACGAACACAATACCGGAATCCAGATTTTGGATTGTTTTAAAGAAAAAAACCTTTCCTACGAAGAAGTAGAAATGATCCTGATTGGAAATCACGGACCATTTGCCTGGGGTAAAAACGCAGCAAAAGCTGTTTACAACAGTAAGGTTTTAGAAGTCGTTGCAGAAATGGCGTATCTGACATTACAAATAAATCCAAACGCACCAAGATTAAAAGATTCCTTAATAAAGAAACATTACAATCGTAAACACGGAAAAGATTCGTATTACGGACAATGATAAAGAAGTTTCAAGTTTCAGGTTTTTTTGTTTCAAGTTGTTGGAACGTAAAACTTGAAACCTGAAACAAGAAAAACAAAAATATAATATAGAACATAGATTTTCTCCGATTTCAAAACTTGAAACTTGAAACTTGAAACAAAGAAAACCTGAAACAAAAAATAAAATGATTGATATATCTCAAAAGGAAGTTTGGTTTGTAGTAGGAAGCCAGGAATTATATGGACCAGAAACTTTAAAATTAGTGGCTGAACATGCTGTAATTATGGCAAAAGGTTTGGACGCTTCAAGTCATATTCCGGTAAAAATTGTTTGCAAAGACACTTTGAAATCGCCTAAGCAGATTTTAGATTTATGTTTAGAAGCCAACTCAACTAAAAATTGTATCGGAATTATTGCGTGGATGCACACGTTTTCTCCTGCAAAAATGTGGATCCGCGGATTGAATATCCTTAAAAAACCATTATGCCATTTACACACACAATACAACGCTGAAATTCCGTGGGGAAGCATTGACATGGATTTTATGAATTTGAATCAATCGGCTCACGGAGATCGTGAATTTGGTTTTATCATGTCCAGAATGCGTAAAAAGCGTAAAGTAGTCGTAGGTCACTGGGAAGATCCCCGCGTTTTAAACAAACTAGGCGTTTGGACAAGAGTAGCGCTGGGTTGGGATGAACTTCAAAACTTAAAAGTAGCCCGTATTGGAGACAACATGCGTGAAGTTGCCGTTACAGAAGGTGATAAAGTAGAAGCTCAGATCCGTTTCGGAATGTCAGTTAACGGATACGATTCTTCCGATGTGACCAAACATATTGAAAAAGTTACAGACCAGCAACTAAACGATTTATTAGCCGTTTATGCCTCTTCTTATAATTTGACCGATTCATTAAAAGAAGGCGGAGCACAAAGAAGTTCATTAGAAGAAGCAGCAAAAATAGAATTAGGTTTAAGAGCTTTCCTTGAAGAAGGAGGTTTTGGAGCCTTTACAGATACATTCGAAAATCTTGGGGTCTGGAAACAATTACCGGGAATTGCGACACAAAGATTAATGGCAGACGGATACGGTTTCGGTGGAGAAGGAGACTGGAAAACGGCTGCAATGGTAAGAGCTTTAAAAGTTATGAATGTTGGTTTGGAAGGTGGAACTTCTTTTATGGAAGATTACACGTATCATTTCACACCACAAAAATCATACGTTTTAGGGTCTCATATGTTGGAAATTTGTCCGTCTATTGCAGATGCAAAACCTTCTTGCGAAGTGCATCCATTAGGAATTGGTGGAAAAGAAGATCCGGCTCGTTTGGTGTTTAATTCAC
>JBDTNT010000209.1:0-3270 GCA_039933615.1 Flavobacterium sp.
TATATTAATTTTGTGTTGATTTAATAACTATACTTTTTCCTTCTAATCCATTGGAAGATACCGATAGTTTAATTCCACCACCCTGATGATTGCTTTTTATAACAACTAAAGCTCTGCCATGCCATGCTTTACGTGTATTGTCTACATATTGTTCGACGTCTTTCAAATCAGCATTATCTACTCCTGCAATGACACCTGGCCCATCAATTTTAAAATTCAAACGGTTGGCGGCATTCGGTTGGAATATCCCATCCTTATCTGTTATTTCAATAGTTATGAATGATAAATCCTGTCCGTTGGCCAGTATTTCTTTTCGGTCGGCTGTAAGTCTTATTTTTGCGGCATCACCTGCAGTTTGAAGAATGGTTGATTCCATTTCCTTATCCTTTTCTACTCCAACAGCTTTAAGCAAACCTGCAGAATATGGAATAGAAAAAGTAGCCTTAAATTGTTCTTCTTTACTAGTTTTTTGTTCACCAACCAGTTTGTCGTTCAGGTATAATCTTACTTTTGGATATTTTGAATATACTTCAACCTGAACCGTTTTATCTTCAAAACCAGGCCATGTCCAGCTTTCCCAAGTTGGCCATACCGACCACCATGTTTCTTTGATTTCTAACGGCTCCGGGGCTGGTTCACGAACTGCCATGTAAAGTTTCTGGTTAGTATTGTACAACATGCTTCGGTAATGAGAAATGGGTTTTCTCCAACCAATCAAATCTATATCACCACAGTAAGCACCATGATAAGGGAAGAAATCATTTTCCCAGTGCTGACCAGGTACATCTCCCGAATAATACCAGCGTCCAATACCTGACTCACCCAAATAATCCATGGCTGTCCAAACGAAATCTCCGATTACATAATTGTTTTCCTGTACCAATTTCCAATTATTAAAAGCATCTTTAGGGTAAGATTCAGTTTGAACGATGATACGTGAAGGCACTCTTTTATGATCGTCAGTAGCAGTATGCAGGTTGTAATTATAACCGGCAACATCGTGTACGTTTATTAAAGAATCTAGTTTCTCCCATTTGTCAAAATTCACAACTGCAGAAGTTACAGGCCTGGTAGTGTCTGTTTTTTTTATTTCCTGCAAAAGTATTTTAGCTGTTTCAACAGCCTCGGGTTTTCCTCGTTCTACAATTTCGTTACCTATACTCCACATAATGATAGATGGATGATTACGATCCCTCAAAATCATTGCTTGTAAATCTTTTTTCCACCATTGGTCGAAATATTTTGCATAATCGTTACTATTTTTTCCAGTTTTCCAGCAATCGAAAGATTCGTCCATTACCAGTAAGCCTAGTTTATCACAAGCATCAAGAAATGCCTCGGAAGGAGGATTGTGAGAAGTCCTCACGGCATTGAATCCGCCGGCTTTAAGCAATTCAACTTTGCGTTCCTCAGCACGGTCAAAGGCAGCAGCACCTAAGCAGCCATTATCGTGATGTACACAACCACCATTTATTTTTACTGTTTTTCCATTAAGCTGAAATCCATTTTCGGCAGTAAATTTTATGGAACGGATACCAAAATTGGTTTTTGTATCGTCCAGCACTTTTTTATCTTTTAATATCTGAATCTGAGCCTGATACAAATGCGGCGTTTCCGGTGTCCACAGCATAGGATTTGACACTTGTATTATTTGAGTTATTTCCTTCTCGCTATTGGCAGGAAGCTCAACTTTCACCTGAGCATTTCCTGCGCTTTTAGAATCTTTATTCCAAAGAAGGGTTTTAAGAACAACATTCTGGGTTGATGAAGTTTCATTTTTTACCTTTGTTTTTACCTGTACTGTAGCTTTTTTTGAAGATATCTCTGGAGTTGAAATGTCAACGCCCCAATGGGCCACATGTACTGGATTAGTAACATTCATCCAAACATGACGATAGATTCCCGATCCGCTATACCAGCGACTGTTCATCTGCTGTGAATTGTCGACACGTACTGCAATAACGTTTTCTTTTCCAAAATTCAGATAAGGTGTAAGATCGTAACTAAACGATGTATAGCCATATGGATGGACTCCCAGCGATTTTCCGTTGATAAAAACTTCGGAATTCATATAAACACCTTCAAAATAGATAGCTGTTTTTTTTGCTTTCCAGCTTTCAGGTATCTGAAAGGTTTTGCGATACCAGCCAGTTCCTGACGGAAAATAACCACCACCTCCCCCAGTAGTATTTTTAGGATGAATTTTCCCTTCAATACTCCAATCATGAGGTAAATCAAGTTTACGCCAGCTCGTATCATTGAAGTCGTTTGCTTTGGCTTCAGAAACATCGCCTAAAAAGAATTTCCAGTCATAATCAAACAATTGTTTTCTTTCCACTCCATTTTGCGAATAGCTGGAAAAAGAGCTTATAATTAGTATGAATACCAATACTATTTGTTTTCTAAAACATTCTCTTTTGTATGAATTTAAGATCTTCATTTTACCGTGTTTATATTTATAATTTGTATTGTTAAAAATGAGCATTCATCTATATGCTATTGTGTAATTATAACAAAGGCTTTATAACCGCTTTAGAAAACTATCATCTTATCGCAAAGGACTTATACGATACAGTCCTGCCCCATGTTGTGGCAATTCGCGCTCAAAGTTTCCATTAAAAGTTCCAAGATCTTTGTTACTCCACAAATCGCGCACTTTTGCTTTGCCTTTTATACCAATGTCTTCAAGGTTTACTTTTACATTTGCGTTATCGGGAAAATTCAGTGTTCCTTTATCAACCAAAACTCCAAAATTCACTGAGCCTATTTCCGTTGTTACGTAGCCGGTTGCTGTAAAAGAATCATATCCTTCTGGCAATTCATAAACGATTACAGACTCTGCATGTGCACCAATTCCCTCTCGTGTTTCATTATTTATAATAATTGGGTTATTGTCGCAGGTACGATTGACATTCGCTTCTCCCCAGCCCGAGGTTGCGCTCAGCCATTTGAGGCTAGTGAGTTTTAAATCGCCTCTGGGACCGTGAAGTACAGGATCGACCCAAACGATATGATCCCAATCATTCGTATTACCGCCATCTTTCACAAAAAGAACAAGTCTTTTACCATCTTTTACAGATACTTCTACCTTTTGTGAACTTCCTTTGCCAGCGATTATTGGACTTACATAATCGGCATTATTTAAATCTACATTATCTCCCTTGCTTTGCGCGTTGAAAAGGGCTACATACTTGTCTTTACTACCAGGAACATCTGCTGTCCACACAATCAGATTGTTTTCGCGAGACACCTGACGGTTATTTATGCTGT
>JBDTNT010000210.1:0-2524 GCA_039933615.1 Flavobacterium sp.
ATTTTTCATAACTAAATTCAAACTCATCAAACTGAGCATTTTTAGTAATATCAATCAACACGGGTCCCGGACGTCCCGAACGTGCAATATAAAAGGCTTTTGCAATAATCTCCGGAATTTCTGAAGCTTCAGTAATCTGATAATTCCATTTAGTAACCGGAGTTGAAATTCCGATAATATCAGTTTCCTGAAAAGCATCAGAACCTAACAAATGTTTCCCAACCTGACCGGTGATACAAACCATTGGAGTTGAATCAATCTGAGCATCTGCAATCCCCGTAACTAAATTTGTAGCTCCGGGCCCTGAAGTTGCAATTGCGACTCCGACTTTCCCTGTGGCTCTTGCGTAACCCTGAGCAGCATGAGTTGCACCTTGTTCGTGACGTACTAAAACATGGTGTAACTGATCCTGAAATTTATATAATTCGTCGTAAACTGGCATTATGGCTCCTCCAGGATATCCGTAAACCAAGTCTACTCCTTCTGCTAACAAACATCTTATAACGGCTTCTGCCCCTGATATTTTCATAGTATATTTTTTTTCAAAAATCAATATCAAATATCAAAATTCAATGGCAATGTCAAAAATCAATTTTATTTATAAATTTTTAAATTGATCTTTTATATTTCTATTTTTATTGCTATTGAATTTTGTTATTGATATTGTAATTGACATTGTTATTTTAAAAATTATTTATCGGTAACGCAACCTGTAGAAGCGCTTGAAACCGATCTTGCGTACTTAAGCAATACTCCTTTTGTAGCTTTTAAAGGCGGTTGGATCCAACTCGCTTTTCTTGCTGCAAATTCTTCGTCAGAAATTTTAAGATCGATAGTGTTTTTTACAGCGTCAATGGCAATTAAATCGCCGTCCTGAACCAGTGCAATTCCACCACCATCATAAGCCTCTGGTGTAATGTGACCAACCACAAAGCCATGTGAACCTCCGGAGAATCTGCCGTCTGTAATCAGAGCAACGCTGCTTCCCAATCCGGCACCAATAATAGCAGATGTAGGTTTTAGCATTTCAGGCATCCCCGGACCACCTTTTGGTCCACAGTTCCTGATGACGACTACATCTCCCGGTTTTACTTTTCCGGCCTGAATACCCGGAATTACATCAAATTCTCCTTCAAAAATCACGGCAGGGCCTTCAAAAAACTCTCCTTCTTTTCCACTGATTTTTGCAACACAGCCTTCAGAAGCAAGATTTCCGTATAAAATCTGAATGTTTCCTGTTGATTTTAATGCCTTTTGAATTTCATGAATCACTTCTTGTCCATCTTGTAGATCCGGAACAACAGCAAGATTTTCTGCAACTGTTTTTCCGGTTACAGTCAGACAATCTCCATGAATTAATCCTTCTTTCAATAAATATTTCAATACTGCAGGAACACCTCCAACAGCATGTAAATCTTCCATCATGTATTTTCCACTTGGTTTTAAATCTGCAAGTACTGGTGTTCTGTCACTAATATCCTGAAAATCTTTCAATGTAATTTCTACATCAACCGAATGCGCCATAGCGATTAGGTGCATAACTGCATTTGTGGAACCTCCTAAAACTGCTACCAATGTAATAGCATTTTCGAAAGCCTCACGAGTCATAATATCTCTTGGCTTAATATCTTTTTCTAATAATATTCTGATTGCTTTTCCGGCATCAAGACATTCTTGTTTTTTTTCTTCACTCAAAGCAGGATTAGAAGAGCTGTAAGGCAAACTCATTCCTAATGCTTCAATCGCTGAAGACATTGTATTTGCTGTATACATTCCGCCACAGGCACCAGCTCCCGGACATGAATTTTGAATTACACCTTTATAATCTTCCGGAGTAATTGTATTGTTGAATTTTTTTCCTAAAGCTTCAAAAGCTGAAACAATATTTAGGGATTCCCCTTTCCATTTTCCGGAGTGAATTGTTCCTCCGTAAACCATAATCGCCGGACGATTTACTCTTCCCATTGCAATTAAGGCTCCCGGCATGTTTTTATCACAACCAGGAATCGCGATCATACTATCGTACCATTGCGCTCCCATAACAGTTTCAATAGAATCTGCGATTACATCACGGGAAACCAATGAAAAACGCATTCCTTCAGTTCCGTTTGAGATTCCGTCACTGACACCAATAGTATTAAAAATAAGTCCGACCAGATCTGCATCCCAAACACCTTTTTTAACATCTTTTGCTAAATCATTTAAGTGCATGTTACAAGTGTTACCATCGTAACCCATACTAACAATACCAACTTGTGCTTTTTTCAAATCTTCTTCAGTTAAACCAATACCGTACAACATGGCTTGCGCTGCAGGTTGTGTCTGATCTTGAGTGATGGTTTTGCTGTACTTATTTAATTCCATTATTGTAATATTTTATTTTAATTTTTATTCAAAAAAAAACCTTCCAGTATTTGGAAGGTTTCTAATATATTTTTTCAATTATATTTATACCATTCCCGATGCAGATGTGCTAAACACATTGACAACAACGACAGAAGTAATAATAATTGAGATTTGCATC